>JALYQJ010000223.1 GCA_030855875.1 Acidobacteriota bacterium | reverse complement strand
TTGGCTTGACCTTTGCTCAGAAGTTCGGTCAAATACTTTTTGTCTGGTTCGGTTAATTTTAGATGTTGTTTCTTCATACACCTAAATAAACAACCAAAACCCTAGAAAACTTAAAAATTGCTCTACTTAGTTCACAAGAAAAAAAGGTATTTCCGAAACTTTTTTTATTAGATGAACCGGACGCTCACTTACATCCGTCAATGGCTCAACAGTTTCTAAATGTAATCAAAAATGTGCTAGTAGATAAATTTGATGTTCGGGTTATAATGACAACCCATTCGCCATCTACCGTAATACTTGCTCCCACCGATTCGATTTACGAAATGTCGAGAACCGAACCGCGAATCAGAAAAGCACCATCGAAAAATCATTGCGTATCTCTTTTAACTGCCGGATTAGTTTTTGTCGGAGAAGACACTAAGTATTTTTTAGTGGAAGATAAAGACGACGAAGAATTTTATACTTATGTTTATAATCAACTAAAAACTGACGATTTAATTGATTCAGATATTCCATTGGTTTTTATTCCAGCTTCGACAAAAGATAATTCTGGCGGAAAGAGTGTTGTGCAAACTTGGGTAAGCAAACTTAAAGATTTAGGTTTGATGAGAATTTTACAAGGTCTTATAGATGCAGACAGCGGTAATGTTGTATCAGACGGAGTTCATAAAATTGATAGATATAGTATCGAAAATTATTTAGCTGATCCGCTTTTAGTTTACGCGGCTTTGATTGATAGAGAACAAAATCCAGAAATTGAAGGTATCAAATTTTCAGTAGGTGAAGAATATAAACTCAAAAATTTACCTGAAGAAACACTGCAAAGAATAGCAGATAAAATTTTTGAATTGGTCAAGCCTGAGTTACAGACAATATTTCCAAATTTTGATGTAACAACCGAAATGGAAAAGGTGGAAGTGCATTTTGTCAATGATATAAAACTACTTTACCCAAATTGGATTGTTGAACGAAGAGGAAAAGATATTATCAATCAATTACACGGCAAAGTTTTTAATAATTCAGTAGTAAATTATAAAACATTATTCAAAGCTATGAAAAAACTAAATATGTTCCCAATAGACCTCACGAATAAACTTAAAGAAATAAAAAAAAATAGTTTTGATTAATGGACAACAGCATGAAATCATCTTTTCACCAAATCTTCCGTATAAAGCTCGCGGTAAACGCGGTAATTATTCATCACTTTGAAGACGTAGTTTTTTGATTCGGCGAAACCTACTTCCGAGGCGAAGACTCCGGCTTCGCGCGGGCGGCTGCGCTCTAGCCAGCGGGCGGCGTTGTCTTCGCCGCCGTTGTATGATGCGGCGATGGCTTCATACATTCCGTCGAATTCGTCTTTTAGTTCGGCGATGTAGACGCTGCCGATGGCGATGTTGACGGACGGCTGATAAAGATCGTCGGCTTGAAAATTGTTGTAGCCGGCTTTTTTGTTGTATTTGACGGCGGTATCGTAGACGAGTTGGAGAAGTCCGCGAGCCGCCGCCGGAGATTTGGCGTTGGCGCGAAAACTGCTTTCCTGTTTCATAATGGCGAGGACGAAACGCGGATCAATGTTGCGCGATTTGGCGGAGCGGAGAAGCTCGGCGCGATACATTATCGGATAATCGCGCGTCATATTCGATGAAACATTTGCCGTTTTGCGAATTTCTCCGGCGCGTCCGTTTAGTTTCGTTAATTTTTCCGCCGCGAGACCGCCGTAATATGAAGATAAACTGTCGGGAATCGAGGAATATACGGCTACGGCTTCGGCTTTGCGGTTCGCTTTTTCGAGCGCAAGAGCTTTTAAGAATTTTACTTCGTCCGCGCTCGACATCGCGTTGGCGAAGTTGCGGCGGGCGAGCAAAACATCGGCGGCGCGGACGGCTTCGTTCCAGTTTTGGCGGTGAATTTCCATTCGCAGACGCGCGTGCAGAGCGTTAGTTTCGGTCGCCATTCCCGCAAATCTCTGGCGGGCTTTTTCAATCCAAAGATTCGCTTCGGAGTATTTTTTGGTCTCGCGCAGACTCTCGATTAAATTTAAAAACGAAGTTTCGACACGCTCGCCGGTTGGAAACATCACGATATACTGCTCGTAAGTTTTGGCGGCTTCGGCGTGTTTGTTCATCCTCACATAACTCGCGCCTTTGAACGCCAAACCTTCGCGTCCGTCTTTTGTGCTTGGATAGTCTCTGGTTAATCTATCAAACCAGAAAACCGCTTTATCGTATTCGCGCTCCCACATATAAGAACGCGCGATGCCGAACAAAGCTTTCGGCATCACGTTTGAATCGGTCGCGTAAAGGTCGAGAATTTTCTGCCAATGCTCGCGGGCTTGCGGAAACTGGCGGTTTGTCGAATAAACGTCGGCTCGCAAAGCGTGTTCGGCGGCGGTCAATGTCGGCAGTTTTCCGCCCGCGTCGCGTGTTTCTTTGTCCTGTTCGATAATCCGGCGCAAAGACGCGTCCGAATGAGTCTGTGCGAAAATTCCAATGGAAAAAGCGGAAATAAAGGCGAATGTGTAAATAATTTTTTTCATAGTGTTTAGAAATTTATGATTTGGCGGAGAGAAACTTGCAACCAATAGCTTACCGTATTTTTAGACGGGAGAAAAAACCGCAGAGTTGTAAAATTATAAAATAATGATTTTTGTCGGAGCGCGGACATCCTGTCCGCATTATCGCGTCAGCGATGAAAGAGTTTCGGCTAGATTAAAGTTGAATTTAACCGAAACTCTTGTTCGCGCTTTGCGCTCATTGCGGACAAGATGTCCGCGCTCCGACAGTTTCGCATTGATTTTTTCGCGCTTTTCAACGAAACTTAAAGAAACCGTAACGACCGACTTTGCGTAACAATACTACTTTTAGCGCATCAATCGTTATCATCAGCAAAACCGAATAAGGGAGAAAACCAAAAGTGCATCTGCGTCAAATATCCGCTATTTTTTTAATTCTACTAACCGTCTGCTTTGCATTCGGACAATCAAAATCAAAACCGTCTGACAAATTCAAACAACTCGAAGAAAATCTTCCGACTCCGAATGATTATCGAACTGCCTCGGGCGCACCCGGAAATCGGTACTGGCAGCAGCGCGCCGATTATGTGATTGATGTCGAAATTGACGACGCGAATCAGCGGCTAATCGGAAAGGAAACGATTACTTACAAAAATCTTTCGCCCGATACGCTCAGTTATGTTTGGGTGCAGGTTGACCAGAATATTTTTGCGAGAGATTCTCTGAGCCAAAAAACTCAAACCGCGCCCAATTTTACTACCGAAGACGGTTTGCCGATTTCCGCAATCGAACAGCTTACCGCCCGAACTTATGACGGCAGAGTAAACATCACTTCGGTCAGAGACGCGCGCAATAATAATCTTAAAACGATGCTGAACGAAACGATGCTACGCGTTGATCTGCCCGCGCCGCTCGCGCCGAACGGCACGTTCGTTTTCTCGATTGACTGGAATTATGCGATCAATAATCAGCGCGTTTTCGGCGGCAGAGCCGGTTACGAATACTTTCCGCGCGACGGAAATTATCTTTACGAAATGGCGCATTGGTTTCCGCGAATGGCGGCTTATACGGATTATCAGGGTTGGCAGCACACGCAGTTTTTAGGTGCGGGCGAATTTACTTTGGAATTCGGCGATTATTTAGTCAGAATCACCACACCGAACGATCACGTCGTTTCGGCAACCGGCGTTTTGCAGAATCCGCGCGAAGTTTTAACTACAGCGCAGATTCAAAGATTAAAACAAGCTGAAACCGCCAAAGAACCGCTGAAAATTATCACCAACGAAGAAGCCAAAGCCAACGAGGCGAGCAAGCCGACCGGCAAAAAAACGTGGGTTTTTAAAGGCGACAACGTGCGCGATTTCGCGTTTGCTTCGTCGCGCAAATTTATCTGGGACGCGCAGGGTCACAACGTCGGCGGAAACAAAGTGATGGCGATGTCGTTTTATCCGACCGAAGGAAATCCGCTCTGGGAGCAATATTCGACGCAGGCGATTATTCATACGCTGAATGTTTATTCGCGCTATACGTTTAATTACCCGTATCCGGTGGCGATTTCGGTAAACGGTCCGGTCGGCGGAATGGAATATCCGATGATTTGTTTTAACGGACCGCGCCCGCGTCCCGACGGAACTTATTCGGCGCAGACAAAATACGGTTTGATTTCCGTGATTATTCACGAAGTCGGACACAATTATTTCCCGATGATTGTTAATTCCGACGAGCGCGACTGGACTTGGATGGACGAAGGCTTGAATACTTTCGTGCAGTTTTTAGCCGAAGCCGAATGGGAGCGAAATTATCCTTCGCGGCGGGGCGAGCCGCAAAATATTACCGATTATATGGTGAGCGAAAATCAAGTTCCGATTATGACGCAATCGGATTCGCTTTTGCAGTTCGGTGCGAACGCTTACGCCAAACCCGCGACGGCTCTGAACATTTTGCGCGAAACCGTTCTGGGACGCGAAAATTTTGATTTTGCATTCAAAACTTACGCGCAGCGTTGGAAATTCAAACGCCCGGAACCGGCGGACTTTTTCCGCACGATGGAAGACGCAAGCGGAACGGATTTGGATTGGTTTTTCAGAGGCTGGTTTTACACGACCGATCACGTTGATATTTCAATCGAAAACGTCCGGCTTTTTCAAGTCAATACACAAAACCCGGAAGTTGAAAAGGAATTACTCAGAAAACAGGAAAACGCCCGACCGCGAACGCTCTCGCAGCAACGCAACGAGGCTTTGCCGAAAAGGATTGACCAATATCCGTCGCTGCGCGATTTCTACAACGATTTCGACCGGTTCAAAGTCAGCGATTTGGAACGAAACGAGTATCAAAAGTTTATCGGCGGTTTGAGCGAAGCCGAAAAACAGCTCGTCAGCGGCAATAATTATTTCTACGTCGTTGATTTAAAGAACATCGGCGGATTGGTAATGCCTTTGATTTTTAAGGTCGAATATATGGACGGCACGAGCGAAGAAATTCGCGTTCCGGCAGAAATCTGGCGATTTAACAACACGGAAATTTCCAAACTAATCGTCACCAGAAAAGAAGTAAAAGCGATTGTTTTAGACCCGAATCTGGAAATGGCTGATGCTGATTTGAACAACAATTTCTTTCCGCGCCGCGTTGTGCCGAGCCGTTTTCAAGTATTCAAACAAGGACAACAAAACAGATAGAAGGAACGTAAAAAGTTGGAGCGCGGGCATCTTTGCCCGCAATATCGCGCAAGCGATGAAAAATTTTTCGATTATATATCAACTTTAAAACCGAAACTTTTATTCACGCTTTCGCGCTCAATGCGGACAGGATGTCCGCGCTCCGACTTTGACTTTGAATAAAAATATGAAAAAAAAGTTTTTAGCCGTAATTTTTTCAGTGTTTTTAACGATCAGCGTTATGCCTGCAAAAGCGCACACATTTCACACGAGTTTAACGAGGATTGATTACAACGCGAAGGAAAAACTTGCCGAAATCTCAATCCGGCTTTTTACGCACGATTTTATTCCCGCGCTTGAACGATTTGCCAAAAAAAATGTGGATTTAGAAAAAACGCCGGATGCTAATAAACAGATTCTGAAATATCTGGACGCGAATTTTATTTTGAAAGACAAAACCGGAGCAGCAAAAAAACTTGTTTGGGTCGGAAAGGAACAAAAAGTTGACGCGGTTTATATTTATGTCGAAATTCCTCTCGCCGAAGATTTTGACGGTTATTCTTTGCAGAACACCATTTTTTTTGAAATGTTTCCGAAGCAGGAAAATGTCGTCGTTGCCCGATACAATGAAATGAAAGTTGATCTTAGTTATAAAGTCGGTGATAGGGAAAAGCTGATTTCACGTAAAACGGAAACAAAAAATTAAGAGATAAGATGTTTGAGTACATCTTATCTCTTAATTTTTTTGGGGTGATGAATGAGAAGCCGAGGGGTTTTGCACTTGCTGTTGCAATCATCAAATGGACTAACCGACGACAAAAAAAGATGATTGCTGATGAGAGTTATTTGGTTCTCCACTTTATAATGAGAAAAAAGGGTGAAATCTTACAGACTTTTTTTGCAAATGTGAAAAAAACTTTAAAGTTTCGACGAGATTTGTCGGTAAACTCTATTTTCACAGCAAATTAAGCTCTGAAAAAATATTTCATTTTTTTTTAGAATTTTGTGAAATTTAAACGATTGAAAAGCGGTAAATCTGACGAAGTTGATTGCCAACAATCTTAAAAAGATTCTCGATGACATTTCAAAACGACCAATTAAAAAAGGCTGAACGAATATTTCAGCCTTATTATTTTTGCGAAATTTCGTGTTAAAATTTCGGTTTATTTTTCTACCAATTTAGGAGTTATCACAATGAAAATAGCATTGAACGGCGCGACGACGATGCACGCCGATTTAGCAACCGACATCAAAGCGGCGGGCGCGGCGGGATTTGATCTAATCGAAATCTGGGCGGCGAAACTGCGCGAATTTTTGAAATCAAGTTCGGTTGCTGACTTAAAAACTTTAATAGACGAAAACAATTTAGAGCCTTATTCCATCAATTCAAT
>JALYQJ010000180.1 GCA_030855875.1 Acidobacteriota bacterium | reverse complement strand
GGATTTCTTCACGAAAATTGTTTCGATAAGTTTCAAAAATTAGTTGTAAGCTACAAAATTTTAGTTGCTTTCAAGTGAAATTTGCAAACATTGAAAGACATTTGGAACTTTTACGAACGCTTCGGCATCCGCCGACATCAAAGAAGTCTGCAAAATAGTTTGTAAAACAGTTTGTGAAATAAAGGATGCGAATCGCCGCGCGAATCTTGTAGAATAGCGAGAGGGCATATTCGCCGAATCTTAAAAATGTGATGAGAGATTGGATAACCGCCGAAACAAAACCCGCCGCCGACACAGCCGTCGTGATATTTGACGCAAACGGCAAAATCCGCCAACTGCAAGCCGCCGTTGAGCGCGTCATCAAAGGCAAATCGGAAACAGTCAAATTCGCTCTGGTCGCGCTGCTTGCCAAAGGTCATCTTTTGATCGAAGACGTTCCGGGAATCGGTAAAACAACGCTTTCCAACGCTCTGGCGCGCGCACTCGATTTGTCGTTTCAGCGCATACAGTTTACCAGCGATCTTTTGCCGTCGGACGTGATCGGAATTTCGATTTTCAATCAGCGCAGCGGAAATTTTGAATGGAAAGCCGGACCGATTTTTTCCAATATCGTTCTCGCCGACGAAATCAACCGCGCCACGCCGAAAACGCAATCCGCGCTGCTCGAAGCGATGGCGGAAGAACAGGTGACGGTCGAAGGCGTTTCGCGCCCGCTGCCGCTGCCTTTTATGGTTATTGCCACGCAAAATCCGACAGAACATCACGGCACATATCCTCTGCCCGAATCGCAGTTGGACAGATTTATGATGCGGCTGCACATCGGTTACCCGCAGATGGCGGACGAGCGCAAAATCCTGCGCGACCGCGAAACCGTTAATCCGCTCGAATTCGTCGAATCGGTGATGACCGAAGCTGACGTTTCCGAACTGCAAAGGCTGGCGGCGGAAGTTCGCGTCGCCGACGCGCTGGTTGATTATCTTTTGAATATTGTTGACGCGACGCGCAAATCCGACGCGCTCGAACTCGGCATCAGCCCGCGCGGAACGCTCGCGCTGTTTCGTTCGGCGCAGGCTTTAGCGTTAATCGAAGGACGCGATTTCTGCACGCCCGACGACATCAAACGCCTCGTAATGCCGTGTTTCGCGCACCGCGTCATCGTTCATTCTCGTTCGTCCAGCACGAGAAACAAAACGCGCGAAGCCGAACAGATTCTGTTCGATATTTTGCAGAAAACGAGCGTCCCGATTTAACTTCATTTATCATTTATCATTCAACATTTATCCGTTTGTCGTTAAACTTTGAGTGATAAATGATAAATGATAAATGATAAATGAACTTTAAGATTCTTCGCCAACTTTTCAGTTTCCGCGATTTGCGAAACGCGGTTCTTTCGCTTCTGGTGGTCGTTGGCGGACTCGGATTGGCACTTTTTACGGTTTGGGCGCATCGTTCGGGCGAAACGCGGCTGGCGGGCGCGGCGGCAATCGCTTCGCTGGTTTTTGTATTGTTAATTTTGATTTTCGTCGTGCCGCCGCTGGCGAAAAACGCGAGTGCCGAAGCGTCGCAGATGAATCTGCCGTTTGATTTTACGACGGGCGGCGCGATTTTTCTGGTTTTGATGTTCATCGTCGGTTTTTCGGCGTGGAATACCGGAAACAACCTGCTTTTTCTGGTGCTTTCGTTTCTCGCGTCGGCGTTCGTCGTCGGTTTTGCGGTCGGCAATTTTTGTTTGAAGAAACTCGATGTGAAAATGCGTTTTCCCGAAACGATCTTCGCCGGACAAACAACGCCGATTCTCGTCAGTCTGCACAATCGCAAACGCATTTTTCCGAGCTATTCCATCGTCGCCGAAGTGCGCGGCAAGGAACGCGAAAAATCGCTCTTAGCTGCCGAATTGAAAAAGATTCTGCCCGCGAAACTGGCTGACCGATTGGCGCGTCCGCCGATTATCAAACTCACTCTGGATTATTTCATTCACATTTCGCGCCGTGCGACCGCCGAAAACAAAGCCGAACATATTTTTCCGTATCGCGGCAGATTTATCATCAAGGATTTCGAGCTTTCGACGAAATTTCCGTTCGGATTTTTCCGGCATCGCCGCCGACTTCCGGCGCAGGCGGCGGAAATCATCGTTTTCCCGCCGTTCGCTTCAATCGAGGACGAAACGGAAAATCTGCCGCTTGAAATCGGAAAGCTCGTCACGCAGAAACGCGGACTCGGACAGGATTTGCTGGCTTTGCGCGATTATCAGCCGATGGATGATCTGCGGCGCGTTGACTGGAAGGCGACGGCGCGGGCGAACCGTTTGATTATCCGCGAATTTTCCGCCGAAGACGATAGAAAAATAACGATTTTTCTCGATACGCGCGTGCCGGAAGAAATTGACGAAAACAAAAAGTTTGCAACTCTGCGCGAACAAATCGAAGCGGAAAAAAAGGGAAATTCCGCGCCGGTTTCCGAACGATTTGAAAAAGGCGTTTCCCTGGCGGCGGCACTGCTCGCGCATTTTTCCGAAGATCAAGCCGAAATTCGCCTGATTATTGACGGCGAAAAAACCGAATTCGGCATCGGCAAAGAGCAGCTTCATAAATCCTTAAAACGCCTGTCGCTGATCGAGCCGCGCTTTGAAAAGGATTGGGAATTTTCCACCGAAACGCTCGACGAAATCTTTACCGAAAAGGAAAATAGTTATACATTTTTCGTGACGGCGGCAAACGAAGCGGATTTTCCCGACGAGTTGATTCAAAAAGCGAAAATCGTGAATTTTTAAAATTTTAAGAATAGAACGCGAATGACGCGGATCCAGCGGATTAGCACGGATTTTGATGAAACCCGGATTATTAAGATTGCTTAAAATAGAATAGGATTTGTCCTAAATAATCTTACCAAATTCTAATTAATCAGCGTTCTATCTCCTGAATTACCCGCGAAAATCCGCTGAATTCGCGTTATCCGCGTTCTATTTCATAAAATCTTGTCATAAAATTCAAATCAGCGGTGTTTTTATATTGAAAGCAGTTTTTATGCTGACTAAATGAGTGAAGGCGCGGAAATATTTGTGGACGTGATGTCCGAACAAACACAGGCGGCGACGGCGCAGGAAAAAATCGAATTTGATGAAGCCTTTACGCTTCATCATCGAACCGTTTTTCGCGCGGCGCGGTCGGTCGTGCAGGATTCCGGGTTGGCGGAAGACGTGACGCAGGAAGTTTTCCTGCGGCTTTACAACAATCTCGATTCGATTAATGACGCGGAAATGCTGCGCCCGTGGCTCATCCGAGTAGCGATAAATGTTGCGCGAAACGCTCTGCGGACGAAATTCAGGGCGAACACGCGGGACGAAAATTACGTCAAAGAATACGAGGAAGTCAGCGATTTTTCGGTAGAAACGAGTTACGAACAAAGAGAACAATTATCGGAGGTAAATCGTGCGCTGCTGAAAATAAAAGAACCGCTGCGAAGCTGTTTATTGTTAAAACAGCAGGGTTTGTCTTACAAGGAGATTGCCGAAAGCCTTTCGCTCAACGAAACGAGTGTCGGAACCTTCGTCGCCCGCGCACGAAAAGAATTTGTCCGGTTTTACGGCAAAATCGGGAGAGAAATACAATGATGGAAAAGATGGAAAAATGTTTTGACATCGGAACGATTCAGGCGTTTTTAGACGGCGAGCTTTCAATGGATTTGTCGCAGAAAGTGACGCGCCATATCGCTCTGTGCGATGATTGCGCCGCCGCGTTTGCCGAAGCCGAAGATGAAACGGCGATTGCCTTTTCCGCGCTCGAGCGCGAATACGACACGCTCGTTCCGACGCATCGTTTGTGGACGAAAATCAACGATTCAATCGCCGTCGAGAAAAAACAATCTTCCGTCTGGCAGCGTTTTCTGCATTCGATTTCCGTTCTTGTTTCGAGTCCTTCGATGGCGGTCGCCGCCGGAGTTTTAATAGTTTTCGGAATTTTCGCCGCGCTTTTCACTTTGCAGAACGATCCGAATATGATTGATGTCGCGGTCGAAAACCGAACTACTCCAACAATCGCGCTGCCGTTTAATTCTATTGCTTCAAACGGTAAAACTACGCTGCCGAATCCGCCGTTTGCAGCCGTTGCTTCAACCGAACCGCGAAATCAAAATCCGAAAGTTTATCCGCCAATCGAGCGCGAAACGCCGCGCCGCAATAATTTGAAAAATCTTGTCGTCAAAGCAAATTACACCGAAAACCGATTGCCGAAAACCAAAGAACAAAAACCGAAAACCGTCTATGCAGATTATTTACCCGGCGAAGAAAGCTATATCAAAACGATTGCGAATCTGACGCAAACGGTCAATCTTCAAAAAGACGAAATTTTGCGTCCGTCGGCGCAGATTTCCTTTGAACGCGATTTGGCGGTCGTCAATGACGCGATTGCGAAAATGAAAAAAGAAGTGCAGAAAAATCCGCGCAACGAATCGGCGAAACAGGTGCTTTATTCGTCGTATCAAAACAAAATTGATTTGCTCAACTCGGTCGCGGAAAAAAACGAACTGATGGCGAGTTTAAAATAACATCGGCGTAATATTTGAATGAAAACGAACCTTAGCAAATTAAAACTTACAGCTCTTGCTTTTTGTCTGACCGCTTTTCAGTCAACAATCGCGCTTTCGCAGAATCCGCCGCCGATGCCGCCAAAGCCGAAGATTGTCGAAAAAACGATGCCGCGCGTCAGAGTTTTTCCGCCGCGACCGCCGATGCCGCCCGAATACAGCGGCGATACTGAAAAATCCGTCGCCGTTGACGCAAAGGTTAATATTCAGCTTTGCGTTTTAGAAGGAAATCTGAAAATAAACGGCTGGGACAGAAACGAAGTGCGCGTTTTCGTCAAAGACGGCAGCCGGATCGGGTTTAACGTGATAGAAAAAAGCAAAAAAAACGGAAGTCCGGTTTGGATCGAGATTTCGGGCGCGGAAACCGAAAAAAATCAGCCGAAACAATCGAACGAATGTCTTCACGGCGACGCAATCGAAATTGACGTTCCGCGCAGTGCTTCGGTCAACGTCAAAGGTCGGGAAACGAAAACCGCGATTGATTCGGTCAGAAAAGCGGTCGTAAAAATCAGCGGCGGCGACATTTCGCTCAAAAATATCGCCGAAGGCATCGAAGCTATCACGTATGAAGGCGACGTGACGGTCGAAAATTCGAGCGGCGCGTTTAGTCTCGAAAGCGCGACCGGAAATATTCTCGCCTTTGAAGTTGCGCCGGGCGAAATCGGCGATATTTTCAAAGCGAAAACCACCAACGGCGCGATTACTCTGCAAAACCTCGAACACCGCCAAATCGAAATCAATTCTATTTCCGGCGCAATTTCTTTCAACGGCGAGTTTCTGAACGGTGCATCGTATAATTTTAACACGTCAAACGGATTGATAAATCTGGCGATTCCGGCAGATTCGTCGTGCAAAATTACGGCTTCTTACGGTTTCGGCGGTTTTAACTCGGAAATTCCGGTCAATAAAATTACCGAAAACAAAAGTTCCAGCGGTCAAAACATCGTCGGTATAATGGGCGACGGCGACGCGACTTTAAATCTGACGACGGCAAGCGGCGCGATTCGGATCAGAAATAAAAATAAAAAGTAGCGTTTTATTTTTAACGCAAAGACGCAAAGGTTTTTTTGATTGAAAGCGAAATAAAAAATGATTTTACTTTGCGCCTCTGAGCCGTTGCGTCTTTGCGTTAAAAAATCAAAAAGTTGCTAAATCAAAGCCGGTTTTGCGATTGAATTGTTCGGTCATCGAAAGCATTTCCGGTGTGCCTTCATCGCGCGTCAGGCGTTCGACGCGCCACATCGGAAGAAAATAATCCTGCATCGGAAGATACGGCTCACCGTTTTTTATCGCGCTCGCCCATTCATCAAAATAGCCCAAATCAATCGCCCGCAAAAAAATTCCCGCCGCCGATATTTCGTGCAGAATGCCGACTAATTTCTCACGCGGATTTTGCAGAATTAAAATTACGCTTTCGCCTGTTTCGAGTTTCATAATATTTTATCGTTCCAATTTGGTAACAATAGCGTAAATTTTACGAATTTGAAACAGCTTTATCGCCGCGCGTTTTTTCTTTCCCGAAAATAATTATAAAATCTAACATCGAATCAAAAATCAAAAGAAATTCGGAATCCTTATAAATCTGAAATCTGAAATTTGAAATCTGAAATCTGAAATTAACCAATGCACATCACGAAAATCGAACTCGAAGATATTAAATCTCACGCTCATTTTACGCACGATTTCGAGCGCGGAACGACCGCGATTACGGGCGAAAACGGCGCGGGCAAAACGACGATTATCGAAGCCGTCGCGTGGACTTTGTTTGATTTGCTCGATTACAAAAAAGACGATTTCGTGCGGCGCGGCGCGAAAAAAGGCGTTGCCCGCGTGACGTTTGAAAGCGGTTTGGACGAGCGGCAATACAGCGTTTACCGCGATACGGGAACGGGTTATTACGTTTATGACCCGCAATTGAAAATGCGGATCGCCGAGAAAAAAGAGGAAGTCGTCAGATTTTTGTGGCAGCATCTCGGCGTGGAAGCCGGAACTGATTTGGAATCGCTTTTTCGCCGCGCCATCGGCGTTCCGCAGGGAACTTTTACAGCGATTTTTCTCGAAACGGCGACCGAGCGCAAAAAGGCTTTCGATAAACTTTTAAAGGTCGAAGAATATCGGCAAGGCGCGGAAAAACTGCGCGAAACGGCGAGATTTATCGAGCAGAAAGCAATCGAGATCAAAATTCGGATCGGACGCGCCGAAGGCGAACTCGCGCGTTTCGACCAAATCGAAACGGAACACAAAACGCACGAAACCGAAGCGAAAGAGTTGAGCGCGTCGCTCGAAAATTTAGACTCGGAAGTCGCCGAAAAAAGCGCGAATGTTAAAAAATATGAGGAAATCGAAGCGCAGGTTTCGCAGTTAAAACTCGCGCTCGACAAATTGCAAACCGAAAAAACGCGAGCCGAAATTCTTTTGACGCAAAAGCAAAATGAACTCGCGCAAGCGCAAACAGCGGCAGAAAAAATTAAACTCGTCCGAAATGATTACGAAAAACATCTCGCGGCGGCGGCGCGTTTGAAAGAGTTAGAAAGAGAACGCGGCGAGCGCGAAAAACTGAATGCGGAAAAGCAAAAAGTCGAAACCGCGCAAATAAACGTGACCGCCGACCGCAAAAAGTTTCAGGAAAATCTGGAAAATGCGCTCAACGCTCAACGCCTGATTGAAACGCTGAAACCGAAATTAATCGAGCAGACGGAACTCGAAAAACAGATCGAGAATTTGCGAAATGACTTGGCGAACGCCAAAGCGAAAGCCAATACGATCAAAAGTCTGGACGATAAAATCGTTCGTTTGCGCGAAAATTACAAAAATAATCAAACGCAAATCAAAGATGCGGAAGTTAAAAGCGCGACGGCGAAGGATTACGAAACTTTGCAAAAACGCGACACGGAAATCACCCGAAGCGTAACAAGTCTGCAAGCCAAACTCGAAAACGATGAACAGTTTCAGTCGGAAGTCAGAAACGGAATCTGCCCGATTTTGTCGCAGAAATGCTTGAATTTGAAACCGGGCGAAACGCTCGAAAGTTTTCTGAAAAGTCAGTTTACGGAAATAAAATCGCAAATCGGAACGCTCGAAATCGAACAGAAATCGCTCGTTAATGATTTAAAGATTTCGCGCGAAGCAGAGAAATTTTCGGCGACTCTTTCGACGCTCAGAAGCCGCGAATCGGAAATTAAAGAAGAAGGAACGCGGCTCAAAGCGGAAAAAGACGAACTCGAAAAAGGTGCGGTTGATTCGTCGAAAGCGCAGACGGATTTGTCGGCAATCGAAATGAAATTAAAAGTTTTGGATAATCCGAAAGCGAAAATTTCGATGTTTGAAACCGAAGCGAAACGCGAAATGCAGTTCCGCGAAAAACTTTCGGAAATCGAAAAAAATCTCGAACGGCTCGAAAACGACAAACGAATTACAGACGAAAAACTCGAAAGCTATAAAGATTTGGACGCGAACTGGTCACAGTTTTCCCGCGAAAGAGATGAAACCTCCCACGCGCACCGCGAATTTTTGATTAACGAAAATCAGGCTAAATCGCTGCCGGAAAAGGAAAAAGAATTGGAAACGGCGCACGAAGAATCGTCGCGTTTGACGGGAAATCTTGAAAAATCCGCGCTCGATTATGAAACTGCAAGCAAAGATTACGACCGCGAACGGCATCTATCGGAGAAGGCTTCGCTGATTGACGCGGAAAAACGGCAGACCGAAACACGCGCGAATTTGGAATATACAAAACGGCGCGAACAGCAATTAGCCGACGAATTGAAACATCTGGCGGAAATTCGCAAACAGATGCAGGCGGAATTTAAGGAAAAGGAACGGCTCGAAAAAATCGCGGAAGCGACGGCGTTTATCCGCGAAACTTTGAAGGAAGCCGCGCCGCGTGTGGCGAGAAATTACGTTTATCACGTTTCACTCGAAGCCAATCAGATGTTCCGCGAAATTTCAGGAAACGCCGAAAGAACCTTAAAATGGTCTGAAGATTACGGCATTTCGCTCGAAGAAAACGGTCACGACCGACCGTTCATCAATTTGAGCGGCGGCGAACAAATGGTGGCGGCTCTTTCGGTCAGACTGGCTTTATTAAAACAGCTTTCCGATATTCGTTTGGCGTTTTTCGACGAACCGACGACAAATATGGATGCAGCGCGGCGCGAACGACTCGCCGAACAAATCAGCCATATCACCGAACGCCGAACCTTCGACCAGCTTTTCGTCATTTCGCACGACGATACGTTTGAAGGCTATGTTGATAATGTCGTTTCGGTTCAGGGAAATGAGGCGCAATGAAAAATTTGATTAAAAGCAAATCATTTACAATAAGTTTTTTCGTGGGAATGCTTTTGTTTCTTTGCGTTAATATTTATTCAATTTATGACATTCCTTGTCATCATTGTGTAAATTGGACAGGATTTCCATTACCAGTATTTGTTGAGTTACCACCATTTTCAGGTGAGAAAGATTTCTTTTGGTTTAGCATAGTTATTGATATTTTTGTCGCAATATTTTTTAGCTTTATTGTCGGTTTAATTTTCAAATTTATTTGGTCGAAAATCTCAGCACGGCGCGTTGAACTGAAGTAGTTTTGTGAAATAGGCAACAAATTAAAGTTACTTTGGTCAGAACAATTAGAAATGAATAAACTTTATGACAAAGCATTCAAGGTTGGATTTTTATTCAATATTTTGTTGTTTATATTTTTTAACTTTTTAAGTTATTTAGCGGCTTGTAAGAAATACCGCGAAAATATGAATAGGGACAAGGGAATTATATTTGGTCCGGCTAGCGGTTTTCCCGATTGGGGATTTCCTTTCAGTTGGGATGAAATTTATCTCGATTCAATTATTTCAATGTATGCCAGAGGAGGCGCGTTAAATTTTCTCATTATGGTTTTTTGTGGTTTTATTTTCGGCTTTTTATTTAACTTCGCTTGGTCAAAAATATTATCGCGCCAAATGGCAATAAAATAATTTTATGAAAGAAGTAACAATCGTCTGCGACGGTTCATCGCTCGGCAACGGGAAGGGAAATCCGCGCGCGGCGGCGGTTGCCGTTCTCGGTTATCGCGGATTTTGGCGCGGGTTTGGCGAATATCTCGGCAGCGCGACGAATCAGCAGGCGGAAATCGCGGCGGCGACAATCGGGCTGAATAATTTGACAGAACCGTGCAAAGTTCGCGTTCTGAGCGATTCGCGCTACGTCGTCGAAACAATGACCGGAAAATTTCGTAAAAAAACCAATCACGAATGGTGGGAAAAATTGGACAAAGCCGCCGCCAAACACACAATCGAATGGCAGTGGGTGAAAGGTCACGCCGGTCACGAAGTTCAGGAAATCGTTGACACGCTGGCGCGAAAAACCGCTGAACTCGGAAAGATTGACGAGAAAATGTTTGACGAATTGGTTGCGGAAATCGGCGTAAAGGAAATTTAATAGCCACAAAAAGATACAAAAGACGCAAAAATGAAATCCTCAAAAAAGAAAAATTTAATAAATTTTTGGTGCATTTCTTTTGTGCTTTTTGTGCCTTTTTGTGGCTATTTTTCCGCTTCGGCGCAAAGGCGAAATGCGCTCGGTTGGGTTTGGCAAAATCCTTCGCCGCAGGGAAACGCGCTTTATTCGATACATTTCGGTAAAGATAAGGAAACTGGTTACGCCGTCGGCGCGGACGGCACGATTTTGGCGACAAGCGACGGCGGTTTTAGCTGGAAAACGCAAATTTCGCCGGTTGACGCGGCACTTTCCGGCGTGTTCGTCAAAGACAAAAAAAACGCCGTCGCGGTCGGCGCGCGCGGCACGATTCTTTCGACCGACAACGGCGGAAAAGATTGGAAATTGCAGCAGGATGAAACCAGAGATCATTTTTACAGCATCGTTTTCGCGGGCGAAAACCGGCAAATCGGCTGGACAATCGGAACTTACGGTCGAATTTTGAAAACCTCTGACGGCGGGCAGACTTGGACGGCGCAAAAAGCCGAAACTACCGAACATCTTCTCAAAATCGCCGCGTTCGATGCGGAAAAAGCCGTCGTTGCCGGACAAAACGGCTTGGTCTTGACAACGAAAAACGGCGGCGAAACGTGGAAAACGAATAATCCGTGCGGCAATTCTCTGATTTCCGGCGCAGCGCAGATTTCGGCGGAAAAAATTGTCGTCGTCGGTTACGGCGGCTGCGTCGCGCGAAGCGAAAACGCAGGTGAAACGTGGAGTAAAGTTAATGTTTTCAGCCGCGCCGATTTTCTCTCCGTCAGTTTTGCCGACGAAAAAAACGGCTCGATGACCGACGCAAACGGAATGGTCTGGCTGACCGGCGACGGCGGCGCGATGTGGCTGCCATTTAATATTCGCACCAACCCGAAACTCGTTTCGCTGTTTTTCGCCGATCAATACACGGGTTGGGCGGTCGGCGAAAGCGGTTTGATCGTCCGCACCGACGACGGCGGTTACAGTTGGCAGCGTCTGAGCGAAGGCGGGCGCGAAGATGTCAACGATTTGACTTTGCTTAATGAATCGCTCGGCGTTTCGGTCGGTTCGCGCGGTAGAATCTGGCTGACGAACGACGGCGGACGCGATTGGATTGCCGTTTATTCGGGCGTTGAAGAAAACCTGAACGCGCTCAGTTTCGTCAGCGGCGAACGCGGCTGGGCGGTCGGCGATAAAGGCACGGTTTTACGGACGATTAACGGCGGCGCAAGTTGGGGCAAAGGCATCTCGAACGCTTCAGAAGATTTGCTTGGCGTGTTTTTCGTCAACGAAAAACTCGGTTTCGCCGTCGGCGCAAACGGTATGATTCTGCGTTCGGAATCGGCGGGCGCGTATTGGGAACAGATCGAATCGGGAACGCGGCTCTGGCTCGAAGACGTGAAATTTTTCGACGAAAAGCGCGGCGTTGTCGTCGGCGACAAAGGCACGATTTTAACGACCGCTGACGGCGGTTTGACGTGGAAAACGATAAAAACGAATCTCAAAGAAAATCTCTACGCCGTTTCGTTTTACGATGACAAAACCGGCTACGCGGTCGGCGCACGCGGCACGATTCTGGCGACGACGGACGGCGGCGAAACGTGGCAGGATCGAGAA
Organism: Acidobacteriota bacterium; assembly: GCA_030855875.1. GTDB lineage: Bacteria > Acidobacteriota > Blastocatellia > Pyrinomonadales > Pyrinomonadaceae > SXVE01. The sequence goes on along the minus strand of JALYQJ010000180.1, from coordinate 9,704 downwards.
TCCGGCTTGCAGATAAATCTTTACGCGGTAACGGCTTACGGGCGCAATGCGGCGTTGGCGGTCGGCGAATTGGGAACGGTTTTGCGAACCGACGACGGCGGAAAAACGTGGGAAAGACAGCCGAATATTACCAGTAATTCGTTGCAGGCAATCGCTTTTCTCGGCGGTTCGGATTTGTGGATTGCCGGTCGCGGCGGCTCGATTTTAAAGCGTTCCGACGCGCTTTCAACCGTCAAAACCGCTTCCGCGCCGAAAGTTCCGCCGGTTTTGCGTATCGGAACAAACTTCGGCAAACCGAAATCCCGTCAACCTCTGATTCAAATCACCGATGACGGCGATATTTTACCCGCCACACCTCCGAAAAAGGACAATTAATGGTGAATGGTGAATGGTGAATGGTTAATTAAAAATCCATTCATCATTCACCATTTATCATTCACCATTATCACCGAAATCCATTCGCCGTCAGTTTGAATTTTGAATTTTGAATTTTGAAATTTGTTTAATTCCGAAGCTATCAAATCTTCCTGTTCGCGCAAAATTCCCGACAGCACTAAAATTCGTTTCGATTTTTCCAACAGCAGAGGCAGCAGCGGCGTAATCACGTCCGCCGTCAGATTGGCGCAGACGAAATCGTATTCGGGCGTTTCGGCGGAAATCGAACCGACGTAAAAATTTATGTTGGGCGTTTGATTGAGTTCCGCGTTTTCCTTTGCAATCTTGATCGAATCTTCATCCGTATCACAAGCGAGTAGAGAGTGGAGAGTGGAGAGTGGAGAGTCAGGGGATTTTTCTCTCCACTCTCCACTCTCCACTCTCAATTTTGAAGCGGCAATTGCCAAAATTCCCGTTCCCGTTCCGACATCGAAAAATGTTTCGGTTGCTTTGTAATTTTCTTCAATCGCTTTCAAACACAGCCTCGTCGTTTCGTGCGTTCCCGTCCCGAAAGCCATATTCGGTTCGATGCGAATCACGATTTTTTCGGTTTCTTCGATATTTTCCCACGGCGGCGCGATGATAAATCGTTCGGTCACGGTCGGTTTCCAATGCTTTTTCCATTCGGCGAGCCAATCCGCATTTTCGACTTCGCGCCACCCGATTTGTTTAATCGCATCTTCCGAAAAATCATAAATTCGCAGAGCATTTGAAATTTGAAATTTTAGATTTTCATCGTCCGGCTTTTCGTTGAAATAACCGATAACCGTCAAAGTTTCCGTTTGTTTTACGCCGAGATTGTTGATTTCCGTTCCTAATGCGTCGAGTTCGTTGAGAGCAAATTCGATGGCTTCCGAAGCGTTGGAATCAACCGTAATTTCGAGCGCAAACCAATTTATCAGAGTTTTATTCATTCGACTTCCGAGTTTATCAAATCGCGCCGCATCTCGTCTGCCGCGGCGAAACGGTTTTCCTTCTTCACGCCCAAAACCGTGCTTTATTGCCGCCGCAATTATCGGTGAAACGCCGAAGCAATTTGAGCTTTTCCCACGCCTCTGACGACTTTGCGGGAAAGTCGCATATAGAAAATTTAGTTAACCGCAAATCATTTCGGTTAGGCGCGATTTTATCTTTCCCGCCTTTGTGTTAAAAATAAAAACCAATGAGTTACGAAAAAGTTACGGAAGCGGCGGAATTTATCCGTTCAAAATATGACAGGCAGATAAAAACAGCGATTGTTTTAGGAAGCGGACTCGGCGCGTTTGCCGACGAACTCGAAAATGCGGTGAAAATTCCGTATGAAGAAATTCCGCATTTTCAAAAATCAACCGTCGAAGGTCACGCCGGACAATTGGTTTTGGGCGAAATCGAAAATGTTCCGGTCGCGGTTCAGCAGGGGCGTTTTCATTTTTACGAAGGCTACGAAATGGCGCAGGTCATTTTTCCGATGCGGACATTCGGGCTTCTCGGCGTAAAAAACGTGATTTTGACGAATGCGGCGGGCAGCGTTCAAACTTCGTTTAAGCCGGGAAATTTGATGCTGATCCGCGACCATCTGAATTTGATGGGCGAAAATCCTCTGCGCGGCGCGAATGATAAACGATTCGGTGTGCGCTTTCCCGATATGACGGAAGTTTACGACAAAAATTTTCAGGAAATCGTTGCGGACGAAGCCGCGAAAATTGCCGAAGAAAGATTTGAAAAAGGGATTGACAAAAAACTTTCGCCGTTTTTGCAGCGCGGTGTTTACTGCGCTTTGTCGGGTCCGACGTATGAAACGCCCGCCGAAATTCATTTATACAGAATGCTCGGAGCCGATGCCGTCGGGATGTCAACCGTACCGGAAGCGATTGCGGCGCGGCATCAGGGAATGAATGTTTTGGGGATTTCCTGCATTACAAATATGGCGGCGGGAATTACGGACGAGCCGATAAATCACGAAGAAGTTATGGAAACGGGGACAAAAGTGGCGGATATTTTCAAGGAATTACTGCGACGGGTGATAGTAAAATTAAATTAAATTCAAAACACGGCGAAAGAACGGAACGCGGATTAACGCGGAAAGAGCGCGGATTTTCACGGACAAGTTTTAGAAACAATCCGTGAAAATCTCGGTTTTGATCCGTGTTTATCCGCGTTCTATTCTTCTTACCGACGTTTTTGTGATAAAAATACATCTATGATAATCGGCATTTGCGGCGGAACGGGTTCCGGGAAAACAACGATTGCGCGGAAAATTATTGAATCGGTCGGGCGCGAAAGCGTGATTTTAATCGAGCAGGATTCATATTATCGAAATTTGGCGGATATGCCGCTCGACGAACGGCATCAGGCGAATTTCGATCATCCCGATTCGATTGACAGCGAGATGCTGATGAATCATCTCAAACGCCTTAGAAGCGGCGATTCAATCGAGATGCCGGTTTACGATTTCGTCACGCACACGCGCAGCAACCGCTTCGACCGCATCGAACCGAAGCCAGTCGTGCTGGTCGAAGGAATTTTAATTTTTTCCGAGCCGCATATTCTAAGTCTTTTGGATGTCAGGGTTTTTGTTGACACGCCCGACGATATTCGGTTTATTCGCCGACTTCAGCGCGACATTATCGAGCGCGGACGAACGACCGAATCAGTTATCGCTCAATATTTTGCAACCGTTCGCCCGATGCATTTCGAGTTTGTCGAACCGTCGAAACGCAGTGCCGACATTATCATTCCCGAAGGCGGCAATCAGGAAATCGGTATCGAATTTTTATGCGGCAAAATCCGCGAGGAAATCGGCAGACACAATTCGACTGAAACTTTAGTGATAAATTAAACGATGAAGGATTTAATCGAAAAGGCTGAAAAAGCGCGTGAAAATGCTCACGCGCCGTTTTCAAATTTCAAAGTCGGCGCGGCACTTCTGGCGAAAAACGGCGAAATACACACCGGCTGCAACGTCGAAAACGCTTCTTACGGTCTGACGATGTGCGCCGAGCGCGTGGCGATTTTCAAAGCAATTAGCGAAGGCGAAAAAGAGTTCACGAATCTGGCGATTGTCGCCGATACCGAAAATCTGACTCCGCCGTGCGGCGCGTGTCGGCAGATTATCTGGGAATTCTGCGGCGATATTCCCGTTATTCTCTCAAACCTTTCGGGCGAAACGGAAACTTTTCAGATGAGCGAGCTTTTGCCGAAGGCTTTCGACGCAGGATTTTTGGAGAAATAATTTAACCATTCTCAATCGGCAGAAAATCATTGACGGAAAGTACTATTTCGGGAAAGGCGACGAGATTGAAATTTTGTCCGGCGCGATGAGTTTTCTTAGATTGAAATCCGTCCGCGCCCGGTTCGCGGTAATCTTCCAGAGTTTTTTCCTGAACATTCAGCAAAATATACTGGCGAATTCCGGCGCGTGAATACGCCAAGCCTTTTGTGTTGCGATCATATCCCAAAGTCGAATCGGCGATCTCCAAAATGAGAAGAATTTCATTCGGTGTCGGGTGATTTTCAAAATATTGCTCAAACGGTGGTTTTGCTAAAACAATATCAGGTTCGGGTTCAGAAAAATCATCAAGGCGAATCGGATTTTGATTTTTGACACAAACTTTTTCGCCTAATTTTTGAATCAGTCGGGTTGCGATAATATCATTAAGCGTCGCGTGTTTTGTTCCTTTAGGCATTTTTTCAACTATCACTCCGTTTAAAAGTTCGATCTGGTCATCTTCATCGAAAACGCCGCTCTCAATCATCAAATCGTATTGTTCGACCGTAATCTGATGCAGTTTGAGATTTTCACCGTTGAAAGTGCCGATTGCAGGTCTTGTTTGAGAAATAGTTTCACTAACCGCCGACATAATTTTTACCTCCGGCAAATTCTAAACTATTTCACGTATTTTGTGAACCAGTTGATTTTTCATACAAATTTATAGTAAATTCAGTTATGAAAAAGCTGATAATTTTATTTTTAGTTTCATTTCTTCTAATCACTCCACAAACAATTTTCGCGCAGAAAACAGCGGTTGATTTAATCGTTCAAAACGGAATCGTCGTGACGATGGACGCGCAAAGACGCATCATCGAAAACGGTGCGGTTGCGGTGCGGAAAGACAAAATCGTCGCCGTCGGAACCGCCGCTGAAATCTCAAACAAATATTCGTCAAAACAAACGATTAACGCGCAGGGAAAAGTCGTTATTCCCGGTTTGGTCAACGCGCACACGCACATTCCGATGACGCTTTTTCGCGGCATTTCAGACGACTTGGATTTGCAGGACTGGCTGACAAAATATATCTTCCCGGCGGAAGCAAAAAATGTTGACGAAGCGTTTGTTCGCGCCGGAACGCGGCTCGGTCTGGCGGAAATGATTCGCGGCGGCACAACGACTTATTGCGATATGTATTATTTCGAGGACGCAATCGCCGATGAAACTTTTAAAGCAGGTGTGCGCGGCGTTTTAGGCGAAACTCTGATTGATTTTCCTGTGCCGGACAATAAAACTTTTGCCGATGCGTTAATTTATACGGAAAAATTCGTTAAAAAATGGAAGGGAAATCCGTTGATTACGGCGGCAATCGCTCCGCACGCGCCTTATACCGTTTCGGAAGAACATCTTAAGCAAACACGCGCTTTGTCCGACAGATTAAATGCGCCGCTCCTTGTCCATCTTGCCGAAGCCGACTCGGAAACCGAATTTATCCAAAAAAATCAAAAGGGAATGCGCCCGATTGAATACGTCGAAAAAATCGGATTTTTGAGCAATAAGACAATTGCCGCGCACGTCATTCAGGCAAACGAAGCGGAACTCGAAATCTTGAAAAAACGCGGTGTCGGCATCGCGCACAATCCGCAGTCGAATATGAAACTCGCTTCGGGCGTTGCGCCGGTTCCGATGATGCTCGCCAAAGATTTGCGGCTCGGTTTGGGAACCGACGGCGCGGCATCGAACAACGATTTAAGTCTTTGAGAAGAGATGGACACGGCGGCAAAACTGCACAAACTTTTCTGGAAAGACCCGAAAGTCGTATCCGCCGAACAAGCCTTTACGATGGCGACCGTCGGCGGTGCGCGGGCATTGCATTTAGAAAATCGAATCGGCTCACTCGAAGCGGGAAAACTGGCTGATATTGTCATCGTTGATTTTGATAATCTGCATCAAACGCCGATGTATAAAGTCTTCTCTCATCTGGTTTACGCGACGAAAGCGGGCGATGTGCGGCACGTTATTATCAACGGGAAAATCGTGATGCGCGACCGGAATTTGCTCACGCTCGACGAAAATGCTATAAAGAAAGACGCAAACCTTTACAAAGAAAAAATCATCAAGAGTTTATCGAATAATTGAGCAAATTTGCTCAATACAGCTTGAAAAAGCATAATAGAAGAATTGTTTAGCTCAGTGAAAAGCGTTACTTGCCCGGTTATTCGCTTTGACCTTTGCGGAATTATTTGAGTCAACGCCGATTTTAATTAAATAGAATCTGCGTTAAAAAAGAATTACAAGGAGACTAACAAATGCCGCTAAACGTCAGAAGTTTTCTCGCTTCCGCCGCCTTTTTATTATCAGGTTTTGCGCTGTCTGACGCGCAAACCGTCGCGCCCGTAAATTCGTCGCCGACAACGACAGCGCAAAACACGCCGGTCACGACGAAAATCGCCGCGCCGACCTCTGCCGAAATAATGCGTGAGCGAATCTCGAAGGCGAAAGCCTTTATCGCAGTTAAGAACTACAACGCCGCGATTTACGAACTCGAAAACATCCGGCGCGAAACCGGCGACCAAACCGTTCACGGCGTAATCAATGTTTTGCTGATGAACAGCTATCTCGAACAAAGCGACTACACCCGCGCCCAAGCCTTTTTGAAAGAACTTTACAATCCGCAGAAAAGTGCCAAACCGACAGCATCGGCGCATTATTTCGCCGCCGCCGGACAGGTCGTCAAAGGTGCGCGTAATCAACTCGAACGCTATCGCTCGCTCGGTTTGACGGTTTCCGACCGCAGCCTGCCGCTCGAAGCGTCGGTTGACATCGAGAAAATGCGCGAAACGCTCGAACTCGTCGTCGAACAATCAAAAACCATCGGCGCGGAAAAATCGAAAACCGCCGATGCGATGGCTCTGCTCGAAGAAGCGACCGCATCGCGCGGCAATCTGGCAAAGGACGATTACGACGCAAAGCGTTGGAAAGACGAAATCGGCGATGCGAGAGAGAAGTTGACGAGTTCGAGAAGCGTTATCACAAACGCGGTCAATGAACCGACGACCGAAACGCCGGTTGTTTCGCCTGATTCCGTCGCTTCGATTGTTCCGACTGTCAATTCAGCCGCAACAAACCCAAAACCGATTGAATCTGCTCCGGTCTTTAAACCTGTCGCCACCGTAGTCGCAGTTGCCAAACCCAATACTTCCGACACGAAACCGAACACCGATTCAACTGCTAAAACCGAAGCGGCAAAAACGGCTGTAATGATAGATGAAACGCCGAAGGAACAGCCGCGAAAAGCAGACGAAACAGCGAAAGTAAACGAAACACCGACGACCAAACCGGAAAATAACGAAAACAAAACTGCGGCGGAACCGCAAACCGCCAAAACCGAAACGCCGAATGACGGATCGCCTTTGAAAGTCGGTTCTTTGGTCGGTTACGCGACTAATCAAGCCAAGCCGGTTTATCCGATAGCGGCGAAGAATATGCGGATGGGCGGCATCGTCAAAGTCGAGGTTCTCGTCAATGAAAGCGGCGAAGTGACCGAAGTGCAAAACACGACCGGACCGCCGATGCTGCAAAGAGCGGCGGTTGATGCGGTTAAAAAATGGAAATTCAAACCGTTCGTCAAAGACGGACAACCGACAAAAGCGAGCGGGTTCGTCAATTTTAACTTTGCTTTGTAAAACTTAAATAACTTTTGATTTTCAGCGGGCGGCAATCTTTTTCGACAAAGTTGTCGCCTGAAGTTTTTGCGCCAAGAAATTTATTAAATGCTGTGTTCAAACTCTGAATTTATTTGTCATCGAAGATGACTGACAATATAGCGTGGGGTAAAACCCTACGTTGCGTGTCATCATTTAATCGCTCGCCGAAGGTGAGCAACATCAATCGCTCTTTGTTCGACGCTTTCAGCGTTGGATTGTCCGGCGGCAACGTCCGTAGGGTTTCGGCGAAACGCCGCGCACCCTACGCTATATTGTTTGTCGCCTTTGGCGACTTGTTCGAGTTTTCAAACAACTTTCTTACAAAAAATTATGCTTCAACGATTTTTGATTTCTGCCGCTTTTATTTTAATGATGACGACTCAGATTTTTCCGCAAACTCCAACAATTGAAACGGGCGTTCCGCAGACGCTGGCAAAATGGCGGGCGGCGAATTATTCGGATGTGCGTTATAAACTCAATCTGACGCTTGAAAAAATGTCGCCGACGCTGAAAGGCACGATTGAGATTTCGCTGAAAAACAACGCCGACCAAATTGTTCTTGATTGGCGCAAAATTCGCGGTAAGGAAAATTTATCAACGATTTCAAATGTTTCCGTGAACGGGAACTCAGTCGTTTTGAGTCCCGACTTTAGTCGGCTTTCTTCCGGCGCGAAGCCGCCTGAAGGCGGGACTCAAAACTTTTATGAAATCAACGAGCATCTCGTTTTCAAAGAAGGCGTTATTAAAGGCGAAAATGTTATCAAGCTCGATTTTACTTCGCCGATTTTAACCAGCGGCGGCGCGATCACACGCTATGTTGATAAGGAAGACGGCGCGGAATACGTCTATTCGCTGTTCGTCCCGTCGGACGCAAGCACGGCGTTTCCCGTGTTTGACCAGCCGGATTTGAAGGCGCGATTTGAGTTGGAATTAACTGTTCCAAGCGGTTGGGAAGTCGTTACCAATACTGAATTCGCTTTTGGCGGTGATATTGATTGCGAAAAGAAAAATCCTTGCGGAACAACTCATCATTTTAGAACAACCAAACCAATTAGCACATACGTTTTCGCATTTGCAGCAGGAAATTTTGAGGTTTTTTACGAGAAAGATACGAAAAACCCTCTTAAAACCTTTGTTACAATATTAGGTTCTTCACGGAAAACTTTGATTACCAATCTACTTGGAAGTCGAATTTACGTTCGCAAATCGCAAGCCGAAAAATTCAAACAGCACGCTGACGAGGTTTTTCGGCTGAACCGCGAAGGCGTGAGATTTCTTGAATCTTGGTTCGATTACAAATTCCCGTTTCCGAAATACGACCTTGTTTTGATTCCCGAATTTCCGTTCGGCGGAATGGAACACGCGGGCGCGACGTTTCTGCGCGAAGACCGCGTTATTTTCCCGACCGAGCCGACGAAAAACGATTACATTACACGGGCGAATCTCATCTTTCACGAAGCCGCGCATCAATGGTTCGGCGACACGGTGACGATGAAATGGTTTGACGATTTGTGGCTCAAGGAAGGCTTTGCCGAGTTTATTGCGTATAAGACGCTGGAAAAAGTGATGCCCGAATACAATGCGTGGAAAATCTTTTACGAGCGCAACAAACAGCTTGCCTATCTGACCGATTCGACGCGCGGGACAACGCCGATTTATCAGGAAATCCCGAACCTCTCGGCGGCAAAATCGGCTTACGGCAACATCGTCTATCGCAAAGCACCTTCGTTTTTAAAGCAAGCCGAATTTTATCTGGGCGCAGACAAATTTCAAACGGCGGTTCGCGCGTTTTTGAAGAAACATCAATTTGCCAACGCTTCTTGGCAGGATTTGGTGAAGGAATTTGAAGAAGTTAAGGTTGCCGAAACTAAAAAAGACGATTTTTATCAAACACTTTCGGCAAGAGATAAGAAAGAGTTAGAAAAATTTACCAGATGGAGTATCAATAAAGAATGGGCGGAATTCTGGGTGGAAAAACGTGGAATGCCAACTTATAGAATTTCGCCGGATGTTTTGGAGGGGCTTGGACTTTTGTTAAATGGCGGGGCAACGGGTGGACATACACTTTTTATGCGAGATTTCTCACAAAAAGGTTCTATTGAAAACTACAATTGGCTACAAAATATTCGTGTTCTGAAAGTTTATGACAATGGAGAACGCGAAGAAGCAATGGCTGAAATAGGCAACCGACGTTACGCGGCTTTGCCTGATAAAGAATCAAAAGGATTAAGGAAAGGTGAATTTACGTTTTCGGATGCTTATAAAGATTTAGATGAAAACGTCAGTAAAGAAAAAGCAAAGGTTAAAAACCCACTTTTTGTTTTCCCAAACTACCAAGATTACGGCTACGGCATCTTTCTGCTTGACGAGAAAAG
>JALYQJ010000195.1 GCA_030855875.1 Acidobacteriota bacterium | reverse complement strand
AAAGATTGCCGCTCCTACAGATAGATGGGCAATAGATGGTACTGTGCTGACTTTAGACAACAATACAAAATACTTTATGTGGTCGGGCTGGGAAGGTTTTGAAAATATTCGGCAGAATTTATATATTGCGCCGATGAGCAATGCTTGGAGCATTTCTGGAGAGCGTGTTTGTATTTCCACGCCTGAATATAGATGGGAGAAGGTTGGCGCACCGTATGTTAACGAAGCCCCGCAAATACTGAAAAATGATAGGCAAATCTACATCATTTATTCTGCGAGCGGCAGTTGGACGGACGATTATTGTTTGGGGCAACTGACATATGTCGGCGGCAATGTGCTAAAGAATGACTCGTGGGTTAAAAATGATAAACCCGTGTTTTCCAAAACAGACAAAGTTTTCGGTCCCGGACACGCCTGCTTTTTGAAATCTCCCGACGAAAAAGAAAATTGGATTGTCTATCACGCGGCAAAGCATAGCGGCGCGGGATGGAATAGAAACGTCAGATCACAAAAATTTTCGTGGAACACTGATGGCTCACCAAATTTCGGCACTCCGATTCCAGCGGGAATTCCGGTCAAGTAATTTCTTGATTCTAATATCTGGTGATCATAAATGCTTCTTAAAACTACAATGGAAAAAGGAGATTCCAAAGCTATTCTGGTTATCAAGAATTTTATCTAAAGATTATGGAAATGAATCGCGGAGATTGGATTGCAATTGCCAGTATCATAGTTCCCCTTTTGGTGGGCTTACTCATTTTTCTCTGGCGTACGTGGCACTGGAACAAAGAAAAAGAATTGCGGCGTATTTATCGCAGAGCGGCAATGCTGGGTGAAAGCGGTTTTATCTGCAAATTACGCCGCGCTTATCGGATGGTAATGGGGAAAAGTAATCAAGACGATGAAATGCGGCGGTTGCTGCTCGCCGTCGTGAAAGACAAAGATTTTTGGCGTGAAGCGGTTCTCCCGGGCAGAGTCAAATTACCGGAGGAGAAAGAACGATTTCATCAGATACTCGCGGAAAAATCAGATACCAAGCAAAAAGAAAAATTCAAACAGGTAGTTGAAACTTTTTACGATGAGGTGATTGACCGTCTAGAGTCAGCCGAAAGTTCGCTTTGGCAACAACGTGCTGACAGAGAACGCGACAGAATTAGTCAGATTGAGCAAGAGGTAAATGACACCGACCGCATTATAGGAATCAACGAAGAGCAGGAACCGTTTCTGCGTAAAGGAGCAAATCCGGCTGAACTTGACGAGAAGCAGGTTAATTTGAGCGAGTTGCTGGAATTGTCGCTCGCCAACGATACCGAAGGTGCTTTGCACGTTGCTTATGCGTTGAGCGTCATTTTAGATTTTCACGGACAAAGAAATGAAGCACTCGAAGTTTTACGAAAGGCTTTGAATCTCGTGCTGGAAAAAGGACAAACCGCGGATAAAAAATTACAAATTCGAGTTTTGAATCGCGCCGCTAATCTTGCAAACAAGCAAGCCTCCTGCGACGAAGCGGAGGTATTCGCGCAAAAGATGTTGGAGTTAAGCCGCGAGATTAAGCAAAATCCTGATGTTGCGGAGGCTCTTCAGCGTTTAGGCAGGTCGCATTATTTCCGATGCGATTCTTCACTAACGCGCGAGTTGTTGGAAGAGAGCTTAAGCATTTTCCAAAAACAAGAGCCGACGGATCTCAGAAAAATCGCTTGGGCGCAATTCGATTTGGGAATGCTTGAAGTCAATCAAAATAACTTACCTTCAGCGCGTGATTGGTTGGAGAAAAGCCTTGCTTCGCATCTGAAAAACGATAAGGAAGCGGATAAAAACGGCGAAGGAACAATTCGCGTCAATCTAGCCTTCGTTCTTCATAGACAAGAGAATTGGAAAGCAGCACACGCGGAGATGACTAAAGCCGCCAAGCTGTTGAAGGGAGAAAACTACTTTCGCTGGTATCTTCATTTCTTGGGGCGGCTCGATATTGATGAAGGCGATTTCGACTCGGCGCAAACTCGTTTTACGCAGAGTTTGAAAATTTTTCGTGACAGAGGCGATGAATTAGGCATCATTCGCTCTCTGCTCGGTTTTAGTTTTTTAGCCGCCAAAGAAGGCAATTGGGAAAAAGCTGTTATGTTATTTTACGCCGAAGATGCAATACGAAATGAAAAAATGAATCTTCCTTTCCCTCTCGATTGGAATATTGAGAAAGAATTTATTGAAAGAGATGGTTATGAGGCACTTGGTGACTCTGCATTTAATGTTGCGCAGGAAAAAGGTAGAACAATGACTTTGGAGCAAACGATTGAAAGTTCGCTTGCATAAATTAAATGAAGCCTGTGCAAATTAAAGCTCTTTAAAATCAGCCAGTTAAATTTGGTTTGGAGCATCAAGAGATAATCATTGTCAAATGATTAAACTTCGGTTGTATGGAAACTAAAATAGTTTCCGATTCGCCTGATGCTCTGCTCAGTTTAATCGAAGTTGTCAAACTTAGCTACAAAACGCCATCCGAAAGACGGCTAAAATGTGGCGTAAAGCCTTTTTTCAACGAACTTTCTTTTCTGTTGCTGGCAGTTGTAGCGGTTGTTACCAAAACTTTTTCAGACCCGGAACCGCATCGCTTGGAGGCGGGCAGATGCGGAACTTCTAAAAGCCTTAGTTTGCCGGAATTCCACACCGAACTTCAATCCTGCGTCTCCTGAAACGTCTGATTCCAACCGCCGAAGAATAAATTTCTCTGTGCGGCAAACAGATTTTAGCTGAACTCGTTGGGCGAACCGCCTGCCGCAAGCGGGCGGGTTTCCTATGCTGTTTACACTACCCGCCCGTTTGCGGCAGGCGGTTCTGACACGAGCCGATAAACTGTGCTAACTTAATTTGTCAATGCGCTTAGGCTATGGAAAAAATTAGTTATTACAATCTGCCAAATTGCGTTCGTTTGACCAACGATGAAATCGAAATGTTTGTCACAACCGATGTTGGTCCGCGCATCGTCGGGTATTCATTTATCGGCGGCGAAAATATTTTGGGTTTGCACCTGCAAGCGAAGGTTGAAACCGAACTTGGCATTTGGAAACCTTACGGCGGACACCGGCTTTGGATTGCGCCGGAAAATATGCCGAACAGCTACGCGCCCGACAACGCGCCGGTAGAATATTTTTTCGACGAAAAAAATAACTCCGCGCGGTTCGTTCAGCCGATTGAGCCGGTGACGAAAACGCAGAAGGAAATCACGGTGACGCTCGACGGGAAGGGAAGCGGCGTGCGGATTAATCACAGGATTACAAATCGCGGTTCGCAGCCGTTTGAATCGGCGATCTGGGCGTTGACGATTGTGCAGGGCGGCGGCGAAGTTTTTATCCCGAACGAAACTTTCGCCCGATACAGCCCGGAAACTTTGCTTCCGGTCAGAAACCTGACGTGCTGGTCCTACACGGATTTTACCGATTCCCGCTGGCGGTTTGAAAAGGATTTTATTCGCCTGAAGGTTGATGAAAACAAACCCGAACCGCAAAAAATCGGCATTCAAAACAAACAGGGCTGGGCGATGTATCGGCGCGGAAATCTCGAATTCGTTAAAAAATTCGATTATATCGAAAACGCCCTCTACCCGGATTTGAATTCAAATACGGAGATTTACGTCGCCGGTTCATTCGTCGAAATCGAATCGCTCGCGCCGCTGCGCCGTCTTGTTTCCGGCGAATCAGCCGAACACGATGAGGTCTGGAATCTAAAAGTGATTTCCGAATAAATTCGATGCAGAAAAACGCCTCGATTCAATACGCGGCAAATGTCGGATACGTGCGCCTTATGCAACTTTTTTGAAATTTTATTGTTTACCGCTTTACTGTAAAAATTTTAACCTCAACAATTACTTTTTTTACCAAGATTGTTTGAAAAAGTGGCAAAAAAAGGAATGATTATTGCTTGAAAACCGAACGTCATTCAAAAATAACATTTTAATCGGGGGCAATGCGGTGTTTCTGAAATTGCCGGTAGTGAAAAATAATGAGAGAAAAAAGCAGACAGCCGGTTATTTTATTAGTCGGAGATTGCGGTAAGGAATACGATTTCATAAAAAACTGGCTGGAATCGAACGAGTTTTCAACGCGCGAAACCGCTGACGTTTACGAGGTTCTAGACGAAATTTCGGATTTTACCGTCCGCCGCTGCCCGGACGTTTTTATGCTGCAAGCAACTTCTCAGTCCGGCGATTTCAATGAAATAAACGAACTTGTGCAGACTTTTTCCGACTGTTCGGATATTCTGGTCGCCTGCGTTTCCGGCGAAGAAAAATCTGCGGACAGCAAAAATACTTCGCAGCCGTTTTCTAAAACCGAAGCAAACTTAAATGCCTTGCTGCCCGCGCTTTCACGCGCAGCAGCTAACAACCGTTTCTAACTTTTAACTTTTAACTTTTAATCACATCGGAATGCTTGCCGATTTTTTCCCGAAAAAATACTTGAATTCGGTTTATCCGAATTCATTTCCCGATCCTTTCGTCTTGAAATTTCGCGGCGAATATTATGCTTACTGCACGGATTTTGCGCCGGACGGAAAAGTTTTCAATATTCTGCACTCACGCGATCTGGTCAATTGGCGCGAAATCGGCGGCGCGATGAATCCGCTCGCGCATAATTCGCCGTTTTACTGGGCGCCGGAAGTTTTTTATCACAACGGAAAATTTTATCTTTATTACAGCGTCGGAAACGAAACTCTGATGGAAATTCGGGTTGCGGTTTCCGAAAAACCCGATGGCGGTTTTATTGATTCCGGGCATGGATTAACGACCGAAGAATTTGCGATTGACGCGCACGTTTTTGAAGATGAAGGCGGTGAACGGTATCTTTTTTACGCGACCGATTTTCTCGCGCATACTCATATCGGCACCGGAACCGTCGTTGATAAAATGCTTGATTTGTTTACGCTCGAAGGAAATCCGCGAGCCGTCACGCGCGCCAAATACGATTGGCAGATTTACGATCCGAATCGCGCGGAAAAAGGCGGCGTTCGGTGGCACACGGTCGAAGGCGCGACGGTTCTCAAACGCAAAGGCGTTTATTACGAAATGTTCAGCGGCGGAAACTGGCAGAATACGACTTACGGCGTGAGTTTCGCGGTTGCCGATGACATAAATCAGCCGGAAGAATGGCAGCAGTTTAGCGACGGTGAAAAAGTTTATCCGATTTTGCGAACGATTCCCGATTTGATAATCGGACCCGGACATAATTCGGTCGTGCGCGGCGTTAATAATCGCGAACTTTACTGCGTTTATCATCGGTGGACAGAGCGCGGAAGAGTTTTGGCGATTGACCGGATGGATTTTGCGGGCGGCGACCGAATGTTTATTGACGGCGCGACGCACACGCCTCAGTCCGCGCCGTTTGAACCGCAGATCGTAGATTTTTTCGATGACTTATCGAGCGAAAATTGGCGGACGATTTCGGGTGATTGGCACGTTGAAAATAATCAATTAATATGCGGTTCAAACGACAAAAGCGAAATTGTCTGCACAGCCGAAGCCGAAAGTTTTTGTGTGAAATCTGGCTGCAAGCGATTGACGATTCAAAGGGCGCGTTTGGCGCTTGTTTGAAAGACGGTGAACAGGAATTTTTAAAGTTTCTGATTTTACCTGATGAAAACTGTGCCGTCGCCGTTTGGTTTGAAAACGGCGCGGAGCAAACGCAAAGTTTCGCGCTCGCCGAAGATTACGATTTTCAATCGTGTCATCTTCTCAAAATAGAAGTTGACAATTTTTTCGTTAGGATTCGTTTGGACGAAAACGCGGCGCGGTTTGAAAAGTTTACGGAAAATGCCGGAACGCGGATAGCTCTCGTCGCGGAAAATTCGGCGGCATTTTCTGGTTTCGCTTTGACGAAGGGTTTTGAAGATACGTTTGAAGACGAAAATTTAGAAGTCAAAGGCTGGCGCAAACTGACGGAAAGCGGTGAATTTAAAGTTGAAAATAAAAACTTAATTGTTTCAAGCCGAAGCGAAACGGAAACGATTGTTTGCAAAGGAACGCCCGAAAACGATTACGAATTCGCGGTAAATTTTCGGCTCGAGGAAATCACAGCCGAAAATGCATCGTTCGGATTTTATCCGGCTTTTAATGAAAACGCCGCGTCGCCGTTTTTTACATTTGAACGAACGAATGAGAAATGAGTTTTGAATGTGAAAAACGGCGGCGAAACGAAACATTTAGCTTTGCCCGAAAACTTTTCGCCCGAATTTTTCCAACAAATTCGCTTTGTAAAAATCGCCGGAAAAATAGTTGTGATGGGCGAAACCGAAACGCTCGGCGTGGTTGACGCGCCGCCGGTTTCGACCGTTATCGCTTTGTCCGTTCAAAACGCCGTCGTCGCTTTTGATATGGTGCGCGTTACGATTTTGTAAACTACGCGCAACTTTTCGCCGAAATCGTTCGTCAAAATATGTTGATTTTGACATTTGCCAACCGGAAAATTCTTAAGTTATGATTGCAAAATCAAAATCCTTCCGTTTTCGTTTATCAAATCAGACAATTTAGCGAGGCATTTTCTTTTGGAAAATAAAGATTTACTCAGACCCGAAGCCGAAAATTTTATTTGGGCGGCGGGCATCGAAAACACATTTGTTCCGCAGGTTCGTCCCGGACATCGCGCTCTCGACGAATATGAATTGATGGGACATTACGCGAACTGGCGCGAAGATTTATCGCTGGCGCGTGATCTCGGGTTGCAGTCGCTGCGCTGGGGCGTTCCGTGGTATCGGGTCGAGCCGGAACCAAACCGTTTTGACTGGCGTTGGATTGATGAGGTTTTGCAATTTTTAGTTGAAGATTTGAAAATCACGCCGATTATAGATTTGATGCATTACGGCTGCCCGTTTTGGCTGAAAAGGGAATTTGCCAATAAGGATTATCCGAAGTTTGTCGCCCGCTACGCCGCCGAATTCGCCAAGCGTTATAAAGGTTTAATTAAATGGTATACGCCGCTCAACGAGCCGATTATCAACGCGCTGATGTGCGGAATGCGCGGACTTTGGGCGCCGTATTTGAAGGGCGAGCGCGGTTACATCAAATTAATGATGCAGCTTGCGAAGGGAATCGTCCGCACGGTCAAGGCAATCAAGGAAATTGATTCCGAGACGATAATGGTTCACATCGAAGCGACCGGGCTGACGCGCACCATTCGTGAAGATTTAAACTCGCTCGCCCGCGAAGAACAGCATCGCGGCTATCTCTGCTACGACTTGATTTCCGGTCGTTTAACGCCCGACCATTTGCTTTTTTCGTGGCTCCTTCGCAACGGCGCGTCGCCCGACGATTTGGCGGAACTTCAGCGCGATAAAATCGCTCTCGACGTTATCGGAATGAATTTTTATCCGCAATGGTCAACCAAACAGATTTTTCTGGACAATCGCGGTCGCGTCGCCTTCCGCGAAACCGAACACGAGGGAACGGGTTTTCCCGAATTGATTACCGATTATTACAATCGTTATCAAGTGCCGATAATGATTACCGAAACGAGCGCGGTCGGGACAAATGAGATTCGCTCGCGCTGGCTCGAATCGTCAGTTTCGATGATAAAAGATTTGCGAAACGAAGGCGTTCCGGTGATCGGCTACACCTGGTTTCCGCTTTTTACGATGATTGACTGGCGTTACAGATTTTCGCAGGAACCGCTGGAAAATTTTTATCTCGAACTCGGTTTGTATAATCTAAATCGCACGGGACAAGGAAAACGCTGGCTCGAAACGCCGCTCGTCGCGCAAATAAAAAACCTCATCGAAAATCCCGAAAATTCGGTCGGGCAACTGCGGGCAAAAAGCGAAATCGCTGACGACAAATTTGCATTTAACCCAAACTAGAGTGATTCAACATTGAATTTACGGCAGAAATGTCCGGCAAACTTCAGTTTGTCGCCCGTTGCCATCGAGAGCGACAAACCGCAAGTTTGCCGGACACTAATTTAATATCTGCTCTAAATTCGCTTTATTGGTTCTGAAAGCGGTCATATTGTTTTTTCACGGTTTGGTAACAATTACAACTAAAATCTTCCAATCCTGTGCAGTCTGTAATGGTGATATGACCGCGCTTGTAAGTGATATATCCGGCACTTTGCAGCGCAATCGCGGATATTGTAACGGTTGCCCGATTTGTGCCGAGCATAAGAGCGAGAAACTCCTGCGTAAGCTGTAATTTGTCAGTTCCCGCACGGTCGCGGCACAGCAGCAGCCATCTGGCTAATCTTTCCTCAACCGTGTGCAGGCGGTTGCAGAGAGCCGTTTGACTAATCTGTATCATTAACAGGCGAGTGAAAATCAGCAGCGAATCTTGTAACGCGCCGCCTCGTTTAAACTCTGTTCTGATGGCGTTCGTGCTTATCCTTAATGCGCCGTTTGCGTGTTGGACAAGATTTTCGTTAATCGAGGAATCACTTCCCATTAAAACATCCATTCCAATCATACCTTCCCGACCGATAACGCCGACTTCGGCACATTGACCTTCCGCCGTCGCAGCGAGAACGGAAACCACCGAGTCGTTGGGAAAATAGACGTGACTTATCGGCTCTTCCGGTCGGTGGAGAATCTGACCGAGAGTAATATTAACCGGCTCCAAGTCGGGCAGAAGTCGCTTAAAATCCTCTTCGGGCAGAGCTTTCAAAATATAATTTTTGGTTGACAGACGTAATTGAGTTGAGAGACTTAAATCTTCAGGCATCGGTTTTCTCCTTGATTTTCGGTTCGCGTAATTGAATAAAGCAAACGGCACAAGGCGGTGCTTGATAGACAAGACCCGATGTAGCGTGACGAATTCTCAAATTAACAATTGAAGTTCGCAAGACTATTGTAACACTATAAATTTTTTACATTTGGTATTGGGTGCCGGAGGCGCAAATCATCATTCAATGGATACCGCCATAGCCGCAAATACCGCCCGGCGATTTGCAGTTACTAAAAGAATCTCTGTTTAAAAGCCGCTCGACCGTTTCCGTAAGTTTTTCGAGATCATTCGGTTTTACCAGATATTCGGTCGCGCCCGCCGCCATCGCTTTTTCCCGATCAATTTCCCGCGCCATCGCCGAATAAAACAGAATCGGCGTTCGGCTGTCTGTTTGGCGAATTCTCCGGCAAAGCTCCGCTCCCGACATCTCCGGCAAAGAGTAATCGAGAATATAAAGATCAATCGGTTGACTCTCTTGCAAAGCCAACGCTTTATGAGCAGTAGAAACCGTCGAAACCTGATAGCTGTCATCAGCCATACGCAGCATTAAATCAATCATTTCAAGCGAATCACGATTATCGTCAACGTAAACAATACGCGGGTTTGGCGAAAGCATATTTTTTACCTCAAAAAAAATCCTAAAATTTTATAACTGTAGAGTCGGGAAAAAAATGCAGGCTCAATATTAAAAAATAACAAACCTGCCCAAAGTCCTTCGACCAATTTTCATTATGAATAAGCGGATAGGAAAACAGTTCTGAGTAATCATAACAAGCCGAAATTGTTCAAGTCTGTTGTATAGGCAACATACAAGAATTTTTATTTTAGCTAGTTTGGTTATTAAGTCGTTGAATCAAAGCTGAGTGCCTCACCTTAAATATGCACTCAGCTTGTGCGCTTGCCCTGCTAAAGTTCGACGGCGGCTGAAATGCCGAACAAGGGGAAATAAGGATGAGTTGAATTTCAACTCATCCTTATGATTTTCGATAAAATTAGCGGCATTGAAGGATGTCGCTTTAGCTCGACTTTATCCATTTTGAAAATTAGGAATATTAATAAAAGACTTAGCCTCACGATTTTGCTTGTGAGTTTTCAAACATCGTGCAAAACAGTGATATTTGAAAACTCTAAGCGATTATATTTCAATACTTGCAAAATCAA
>JALYQJ010000148.1 GCA_030855875.1 Acidobacteriota bacterium | reverse complement strand
GCTCGGAAGTTTGAAAAGCGCGGCGAACGGCAAAGGTCAAAACACGATTCAAATTCAACCGTTTAGATTCGGTGCGCGTGTGCCGGTCGTGACGGGAAACGGAGTAATTAATTACGAATCAATCGGTTTGACTTTGTTGCGGGTGAATTTGCCGGAAAATGCTCCGACTTTAATCGGAACGCTGCCGACACCGAAAACCGGCGAGACGATTTTTCTGGTTTTGACCGTCAAATCAATCGAGGAATAATTTTTCACTAAACATTTCGCAACCTTTCGGGCGGCGGCGCGTGATTCAAAATACAACGCGGCTTTGTTTTGATTGAAAATGTGTTGTAAAAACAATATGAGTGTATGGCTTTGGACAAATTCAAATATTCGGGCGCGGAGGTTCTGGAAAACACCGTGCCGAGTGAACCTTTGTCCGATCACCAATTAATTGAAGCGACCAAACAGGGCGACGAAGCGGCTTTTGCCGAAATCGTCAATCGCTACCGCAACCCGATTACGAATTTTCTATATAGATTTTTGAATGATTACGAAGAAGCGGTTGATCTGGCGCAGGAAACTTTTATTCGCGTGTATTTTGCAATCGAACGCTATCACACGGACTACGCTTTTTCGACATATATTTACCGGATTGCGACGAATCTGGCGATCAGCGAAACCAGAAAGCGCAAACGCCGTCAGCTTTTATCTTTGACCGGACTTTTCCAAAATGAAGATGACAGCGAAACAGAATTTCAGTTGCCGGACGAAAAATCTCTTCCCGACGAAGATTTGATTGAAGACGAGCGCAACCGGACGATTGCGCGGGCGATCTCGGCTTTGCCGGATAAATACCGCGCTCCGATTATTTTGCGCGAAATCGAAGATAAATCTTACGAAGAAATCGCGCAGATTCTCGGCTTAGGACTCGGAACGACGAAATCGCGTATCAGCCGCGCCAGAAATTTGCTGAAAGAAAAATTAAAACATTATTTTTAACCGAAAATGATAAACAAAGAATTAAAAAATGAAGCGCGGGAAATCGAAACCCTGACCGCCGATGATAAAAAACTTCGTCAAATGCTCGGCGGTTTGAAAAAAGTCGTTGCGCCGAAAAATTTCGATTTTCACCTCAAAGCGCGAATCGCCAACGCCAAGCCGGAAGATTTCCGAAAACCTTTTCTTTTGCCGTGGCTGCGCTACGTTTTGCCTCTCAGCGTGATTGTTTTGTTCGCCGGTTTCGCCTTCTTTAATCTCTCTTTTTCGGCGGGAAATCAAGGCGCACCGGATGTTGTAAATAATTTACAAACTATACAAAATGAAACTGCCAATGCGCCGGTCGAAACGCCTTCCAATATAGTTATCGAAGAGCCGCTAATTGCTTCCATTCCGGCAAATAAAAATTCCGAAATAAGAACTTCAGAATCTGAATTTGTTCGTTCGGGTAATAAAGCGGCGCAGAACAAAGCAAGAAATATTGCCGTTAAAAATTCTGTAGTTGTCCAAAGTAACAATCGTGAAAACGAATTGAAAAATAATAAAGGCGGATCTCGGGATATTACTTTGAGGGACGCGCCGGTGCTTTTTGAGAGAAAAGGGAATCCAAACTCCGGCGGTTCAAAACCGTTAAATGTCGAGCAAAATAAAATTCCTTTACAGCAAGTTTTATCGCAAATTGGAATTGAAGCCGCTTATGCCGACAAAGGCTGGAAGATAATTTCAATTAAGGACAAGAGTTTGGCGATGCTTTCGGATATGAAAGTCGGCGATTTAATCGAAGCGATTGATGACAAAAAGCTATCGTCCGACACCGTTTTCGAGCAAGCGTTTACCGGAAAAGTATTTCGCATTCTGCGCGGCGGAAAGCAAATACTGATTGAATTGAACGCAAAGTAGAATGGCATTTTCGTAATTTGCTCTAAAAAGTCGGTGTTCTAACGAACGCCGACTTTTTTGGTGTATTCGGGTAATACAACCGAAAATTAATGTATGTATCAAAACAAAATCATCAGTTTGCCCGTATCAACAACAAGCATTTTTCAATATTTAAGTCGAAATAATGTAAAGTTAAAGTAAACGGTTTGCAGTATCGGAGAAACGAATTCCGAAATATTTTCGTTTGCATTCAGACTTAAAAACAAATCGAAAAACTGTCAACCTGAATTTTATTTGAGTTTTTATTTAAGGAGATTAGATGACAAAAACGACAACATTGAAAACCGCGATTGCGATGCTTTTGCTGCAATGCGTTTTACTGCAAAATATGGCGTTTGCTCAAACGGCACAGCCGGCAAACGACATCAACGCGCAAATCCGCAAAGAGGCGATGGAAAATTCGCAGATTATGCGGACGATTCACTATTTTACAGACGTTTACGGTCCGCGTTTGACCGGCTCGCCGAACTTAAAATCGGCGGGCGAATGGGCGGTCAAACAGATGACTTCGTGGGGAATGGAAAACGCGAAACTCGAACCGTGGGATTTCGGTCATCCGGGTTGGGTTAATGAACGCGCCGCCGGATTTATCACCGCGCCGGTGCAGGATTCACTTGTTTTTGAAGTTCTCGCGTGGACTCCGGGAACAAACGGTGTGGTCAAAGGTCAGGCAGTTCAATTAATTTTGCCTGAAAGACCAACGCAGGGAGAATTGACTGCTTTTTTTGGCGAAAACAGAGAGAAAATCAAAGGCGCGATGGTTTTGATGGGAAGACCGGCGACGATTCCGGTAAATTTCGAACCGTCGGCGAAAAGAATTCCCGACGAAACTATACGCCAGCGATTCGACCCCAACGCCGCGCCGCCTCAGCCGCGGCAGCAACAGCCGCGTCCGACCCCGCCAACGCCGAAGCCCGGACAATTGAACGGATTGCAAATCAGCGAACAGATGGACAAATTTCTGCTCGACAGCGGCGTTGCCGTCCGCATCAACGATGCCGGACGCGAACACGGGCAAATTCGCGCGTTTAATAACCGCAGTTTCGACGTTGCCAAAACCGTTCCGACAATCGTTTTAAGAAACGAAGATTTCGGTCGCGTCACCAGACTTCTGGCTGATAAAACGCCGGTTTCGCTCGAATTCGATATTCGCAGCCGCACGATTCCCGAAGGCGCGACTTCGTATAACACAGTCGGCGAAATCGTCGGCACCGACAAAAAGGACGAAGTGATAATGCTCGGCGGACATCTCGATTCGTGGCACGCGGCAACGGGCGCGACCGACAACGCCGTCGGCTGCGCGATTATGATGGAAGCCGCCCGAATCTTAAAAACAATCGGCGTAAAACCGCGCCGCACGATTCGCGTCGCGCTCTGGTCGGGCGAAGAACAGGGACTTTTGGGATCGCAAGCCTACGTCGAAAAACATTTCGGCTCGTTTGAAAAACCGACGGCGAATTACGAAAAATTCGGTGGTTATTTCAATATTGATTCGGGAACCGGACGCGCCCGCGGACTTTCGGTTTTCGGTTCGCCGGAAACAGCCGCGATTCTGCGCGAAGCCGTTTCGCCGTTCGCCGATTTAGGTGTTGTCGGCGTTATCAATTCAAAAAGTCGCGGACTCGGCGGCTCGGATCACACATCGTTTAATCAAGCCGGACTGCCCGGAATCGGCGTTCAGCAAGACCCGATTGAATACGGAACGCACACCTGGCACACGAATCTCGACACTTACGAGCGAATTGTCGAAGACGACGTAAAAAAAGCCGCGATTGTCGTTGCGGCGGCGGTTTATCAACTGGCGATGCGCGACGATCTTCTGCCGCGTCTAAAGCGTGAGGAAATGCCCGCTTTGCAGGTTGAAACGCCCGCGCCGACTCCCGCACCGACACCGCGACCGAATAATAAATAAAAGGTTAGATTAACCACAGGCAAGCGCAAATAGACAGAGATCAAAAATTAAAATCCGCGTCTATTTGCGCTTTTTCATTTTTATATCTTCCGTTGAAACGCCGATTTTCGGGCAAATGTCATTTAAAGTACACTCGTCGCATTTCGGTTTCCGAGCCTGACAGATTTTGCGCCCGTGCGAAATCAGCCAATGCGGAAATATTATCCAGTCTTTTTCCGGCACGAGTTTCTGCAAATTCTTTTCTATTTTTTCCGGCGCGGTTTCTGCGGTCAAACCCAATCTTTGCGACAAACGCGAAACGTGCGTGTCAACGACTACGCCGGACGCGATGCCGAAAGCGTTTCCCATTACGACATTGGCAGTTTTTCGCGCCACTCCGTTTAATGTCAAAAGTTCGTCCATTGTGCGCGGGATTTCGCCGCAGAAATCTTTTGTGATTTTTTCGCACGCGCCCTGAATGTTTTTCGCTTTGTTGCGGAAAAATCCGGTCGAATGAATGTCTTTTTCGAGTTCTTCCGGCGCAACTTTCAGATAATCCTGCGGCGTTCGGTATTTATGAAAAAGATTCGCCGTGACGATATTTACGCGCTCGTCGGTGCATTGTGCCGAAAGAATCGTCGCAATCAAAAGCTCGAAAGCGTCGGTGTGAACGAGAGCGCAGTGCGCGTTCGGGTATTCTTTTTTGAGTCGCCGGATAATCTCGCCGGTTCGTTTTTTTTGTTCGGAAATCATTGTGAACAAACTTAAAAAAGAAATTCGGAAAATGCAAATTCGATTACGTTTCGTTAAAATTAAAATGCGAAAAGAATTATAACCACAAAAAGGCACAGAAAACTCATAAAAAGAAACTTAATCTTTGTGCCTTTTGTGATTTTTGCGGCTATTCTTTTTCAACATTTTGAGTTATCGCGTTTTTGTAGTGAAAAAATGAAAGTTTCTTTACTTGATATAAAAGAGCAGAACCAATCTTTGCGACCGGAAATAGAAGCCGCGCTCGGCAGAGTTTTGGACACGAACGGCTTTATACTCGGTGCGGAAGTTGCCGCGCTCGAAACGGAATTAGCCGCTTATTGCGGAACAAAACACGCCATCGCCTGCGCTTCCGGCACGGACGCGCAGCTGCTCGCGCTGATGGCTTTCGATGTGGGGTTTGATGACGAAGTTATCACCACGCCGTATAGCTTTTTTGCGACGGTTAGTTCGATTACGAGATTAGGCGCGGTCCCGATTTTTGTTGATATTGACCCGCAAACATATAATTTAAACGTCAGTCAAATCGAAGCGCGAATCACGGATAAAACCAAAGCGATTCAGCCGGTCCATCTTTACGGGCAATGCGCCGAAATGGAAAAATTGCGCGAAATCAGCCGTAAATACAATATTCCGCTCGTCGAAGACGCGGCTCAGGCAATTGGCGCGGAAGAATCGGGCAAACGCGCCGGAGCGATGTCGGAAATCGGCTGTTTCAGTTTTTACCCGTCAAAAAATCTCGGCGGAATGGGCGACGGCGGTTTTATGACGACCGATGACGACGCGCTCGCGCATAAACTTTTCGCGCTTCGCGTTCACGGCTCGTTCGAGCGTTATTATCACAAATGGGTCGGTTTGAATTCGCGGCTCGACGGTTTTCAAGGCGCGATTCTGCGCGTCAAACTGCCTCATTTGGATTCTTGGTCGAACCACCGAAAGGAAAACGCTGATTTTTACCGGCAATTGTTTACCGATGCGGGATTGACCGAACAAATTACGCTGCCGTTTGAGCGCGATAACGTCAGACATATTTACAATCAATTCATTATTCGCGTTCCCGAAAGGCGCGATCAGTTGCGAAAATTTTTAACCGAAAACGAAATCGGAACAGACATTTATTATCCGGTTTCGCTCCATTTGCAGGAGTGTTTTGCATATTTGGGTTATCGCAAAGGCGATTATCCCGAATCGGAAAAGGCTTCGCTCGAGACTCTGGCTTTGCCGATTTACCCGGAATTAAAACGTGAACAAATCGAATATGTCGTTGAAAAAATCGGTGAATTTTACGCTTGACCACGCTTCAAAAGTTTCTCGTAATATTTTTAACGCAAATACGCAAAGGCGCGAAGACGCAAAGATTTTTTGGATAGAAAGCAAAGATAAAAGCATTAATATTTCTTAGCGTCTTTGCGCCTTTGCGTTAAAATTCCGAAATTGATTTATAGTAAAACGTGGCTGAAAGTATAAATATCATCGAATCTAAAAGCACGAAAACGCGCATTATTCTTGCGGCGGCGATTGTTTTCGCGCTCGTTTTCGGCTGGTTTGCGGTGACGCGGCAACTCGGCAATATGCTTGCGGAATTAACGTCGCCGTCGGCACCGAATGCCAAACAAACCGCCGATGTCGCCGTCGGTTTCGCGCCGCGCGATCCGCTGGCGAACTGGTTTGCGGCGAGCGTCGGAAAAAATGTTTCCACGTCCGAACAAGTTGACAGCGCGGTTCAACTTTATGAAAACGTCGTGCGGCTCGCGCCCTTCGATTTTCGCTGGTGGATCGAACTCGGTCGCGCTTATGAAGACGCGGAAAAATACGAGCAGGCGGAAACCGCACTGCGCCGCGCCGCTGAACTTGCGCCGACTTACGTTTATCCGCAGTGGCAGTTGGGAAATTTTTATCTGCGCCGCGACCGCGCGGACGAAGCATTTGCCGAACTGAAAAAAGCGACTGCCGCCAATATTGCTTATCGTGATCAGGTTTATTCGATTGCGTGGGATTATTACGATAAAAACACGGCACGAGTTGAGGAGATAGCGGGAAATTCTCCCGAAAATAAAGTGAGTCTGGTTAAATTTTACGCCGTCAAAGAACGCGCCGCCGATTCGCTGAGAATCTGGAATTCGCTTTCCGAAGCGGAAAAAAGCCTCGATCCGGGATATGCCAAAGTCGTCGCGCAGGCACTTTACGAAAAACGCTTTTATCGTTCGGCAGTCGAATTTGCCCGGCAAACCGGGATTGACCCGGAAGCGAAAGCCGAAACCGTGACCAATGGCGGATTTGAAAAACCGATTGGCGATCCGCAGGAAACATATTTCGGCTGGAAAATCTCGCCCGTAGAAAAAGTGGAAATTAAAACCGACGCGACGCAGAAAAAAGAAGGAGCTAGAAGTTTGCGCGTTGTTTTTACAGGATTTTCCGGCACAAATTTTAATCATATTCAGCAGGTTGCGGCAATTGAATCGAATAAGAAATACCGTCTGAGTTTTTGGCTGAAAACAGAAAACTTAAAAAGCGCGGGAACGCCGACGCTGGAAATCGTCAATGCCGCTGACGATAAAATTATCACCGCGTCGAAACCGTTTCCGACCGGCTCGAACGAATGGCAGGGGATCACGCTCGAATTCGCAACGCCGGAAAATTCCGAAGGCGTTTATATCAGAACGGTTCGCGCTTATTGCGGCGACGTTTGCCCGATTGTCGGCACTTTTTGGGTAGACGATTTTAGAATTAGTGAGCAATAGGCAGTCGGCAGCAACAGTAGCAGTCGGCAGTCGGCAGCGGCAGTCGGCAGTTAAAATTGCAACATCTGAAACCTGCCTACTGCTACTGCTACTGTTGCTGCCGACTGCCGCTGCCGACTGTTTACTTTTATGACTTGGGCAAATAAAACAGCTTTTTTTCTCATCTGCGCCGTCGTTATTTTTACGACGCTTGCTTA
>JALYQJ010000139.1 GCA_030855875.1 Acidobacteriota bacterium | reverse complement strand
TCGTCCAATTGTGTCCGGTTTCGGCTTCGACGTAAGTTACATCAAAGCCTTTGCCGCGCAGCATCACGTTGACGCGGCGGCTGTCTTCAACGCCTTCAAAAACGCCGTCGTCAAAATAAAATTTGAGTTTTGTCCGGCTTGCGTCGAGTTTTGATAATTCCTTCACGACTCGTTCGTTATCAACCCAAAACGACGAACTTTGTCCGCCGATACGCGAAAAGATTTCGGGATATTTCAGCCCGACCCAAACACTCGTAATTCCGCCCAAACTCGCCCCCAAAACAGCGCGTCCGTCGCGGTTTTTGATTGTATTGTATTTAGCATCAATCGCGGGAACGACTTCGGTCGCCAGAAATTTCGCGTAATCGTCACTTGCCCAATACTCTTTCGTGCGGTCTTTCGGATCAACTAAAACCATTATGAAAGGTTTGATTTTTCCGGCTTTAACGAGGTTTCTTTGAACGGTAATTGCTTTCGCTCTGTTTTGATAATCCGTTCCGTCTTGAAAATATAAAACAGGCAATGCTTGATTTTGAAAACTTTCGGGAACATAAACACGGATTTCGTGCTCGCCGTAAACTCGTGAATTGATTCGCTCGATATTGATGCCGTGTTTGGTCATTCCATCGGAATTATCCCAAATTATCGGTTTGTAATCCGGCATCATCAAAATCGAATTTTCGCTCCCTACGCCATTATCGAGTTTGTTCGGATTCATCGGGTCGGCAATCCAATTTCCGTCAACGATGAGTTTATATTCGGCGCGGACGGTCGCGGGAAATTCCATCGCGGCGGCTTTGACGTTTTCGCTTACATCTTGCAAAATCGCGCCGCGCGGCTGCCAGCCGGTAAAATCTCCGGCAAGCCGCACCTGTTTCGCCGCGCCGCGATAAACGAAAATCGCTTTGTCGCCGACGATAACCGGGCTGGTTTTCGCGTTTACCGCTTTTTCGATGATTTCCGCCGACAGTTTTTCCGGCGTTTGTGCGCCGCCGATTTTGTTGAGAGAAACGAACGAAGAATTGTCGGGCGTGACTATTGCCAAAAATCCGTTCGTTTCAGTTTCCGGCATTTTCGCCGTCAAAACAAAATTGCCGTCCGCACCGACTTTTGCCGACGCGCGTTCTTCGCCGAGCAAGTATGCGACGGTCGAATTCGGTTGGGCAGTTCCTTTGACGGTAAAAGTTTCTCCCGCTTTGAGTTTGGCTAAATCGTCGGGCGTGGGCGACGAAAGATTATATCCGGTTCGACCGCCGATGCCGTTTTTAACGTAGCGGTTATAAACGATGTCGGGCGTGTCGAGATTTCTGCCTTCGCGCAAATTGACGGCGAGGCGAATAAACTGCGCCATTGACCATGCAAGCGGTGTTGCCGAACCTGTGCCTTCGCCGAATTTCAGTTCGGGAACGAATTGTTTATCAGCATTTTTCGGCACGTTCGGCGAATCCCAAACTTGTTCGGGAATCATCAAACCGTCATTTGCAAATTTTGCCATTGAGTCAAGGCGCATTTTTGCGCTTGAAAACAATTTCATTCCTTCAACATTTCTTTCCGGTTTTTTAGATTGATAACTTCGTTGAATCAAAGAATTCATCAATCTTTGATCCGTAAAATCAGCTAAAGCTAACTCATATTGTCCGCGTTCGCCCGAAAGCAATACCCAAAGTCTGCCTTTTCCGGTGTATTTGCCGTCAAAATTCCAACGCCGTCCGTCGTCCATTTCGCCGTAGCCATCGTGATTATAGCGGTAAAAACCTTCGCCGTTCGGCGTGTTGACTTTGATAACTTGGTCAATTACTTTCAGCGATTTTTGAATCAGCGGATCGTCGGGCGATTTTATTCCGAGCCGCACTAATTCCAAAAATCCCGCGTCCACTATTTCGCGTTCGTCAAAAAATCCTGCGCCGTTGTTGAGTTCGATTTTCTCGCCCGCGTCCGGCTTGCCGTTCTGCGTAATTCGCAGATAATAATTGCCGTCGCCGTATTTTCCGTTTGTCGTCGCCGTCCAGCGTTCGACGTTTCGCGCCCAATCGTCAGCCGTCGCCAGATAAATTGTCGCCGACGCTTCATCGCCGTTTTTGCGGGCAATTTCCGCCGCGCAGACAAGTCCGGCAATTTCCGCCGCAATCGTCGAAGGCGAA
>JALYQJ010000133.1 GCA_030855875.1 Acidobacteriota bacterium | reverse complement strand
CGACCGTCAGCGGAAACGTCGCGGCGTTTATCTTAAACTCGGAGGGAATGGTTGAAGGCGCGATTCTGGATACCGGCGACCAGATAAAATTCGGAGCGCAAACCGGCGAACTCGTGACGGCAAACGTCGCCGTCGGCAGCCGCCTGACAGCAACCGGAGATGCCGGAACGAAATCGAATTACGGACGTGAATTCAAGGCGAAAACTTTGCAGTTCGGCGACCAAACAATTAATATCGTCGGCGGAAAAGGTCCGAAAGGCGAAAAAGGCAAGCCGAAAAAAGGCAAACACAAAGAACCGAAAGACGCGCCGAAACCGGAAATGAGAAACGGCGAAATGCCGCCCGCGCCGCCGTCTGCCGGCAATCGTGAACTGCCGCCGCCGCCCGCGCCGAAGGAAGTCGTCAAAGTTTCGTCAAACGTCAAATTTGTCATCGTCGGCAGAGAAGGCGAAGCGAAAGGTTTGATTTTGGCGGACGGAACGCAAGTGAATCTGCCGAAAGAAGTGAAAAACGCGGGATTGACGTTTGCGGAAGCGATGGATGTCGCGGTCGAAGGCGAAGTTTCCAAAGGAAATTTCGGAACATTCATCAAACCGAACGTGCTGACGATTGAAAATCAGACGTTTAGTTTCAATCGCTAAAATTACGGCATAGAAGCAGAGGTTTGACGATTGAAATCAGCGAAGCGCGAATCGGATTGAAAGACTTTGAATCCGATTCGCGCTATTATTTTGTGGCGAAAAAAAATGTTTTCATTTATCGGAAAAATGAGTTTGCGAGCCAGACTTTTGACGCTCACGGCGTTTGCGCTCGTCGCGCTTTTGATTGCCGTTTTGTCGGCGTATCGGACGGCGCGGACAAGCGCGTTTTACGCCGAACGGCAAGCCGCCGCGAGCGTCAATTCAGCCGTCCGCGAACTGACACGCGAAACCCGCGATTTTTCCGCAAACCGAAATGGGAAGGATTTCGGCAAAGATAGAAAAATGCCGCCGCACATTCGGGAAGCGTTTGAAAAATATCAAGAACCGCTGATGCGCCGAACGGCGATTGCGCTTCACGCGGCGGACGAAGTTTCGGGCGGTTTCTGCACTTCGTCGGGCGCAATGAACGAAACGCAAGGCGCGATTTTCAATCAAAATTTCAGCGCGGACGAAATGCAGTTCATTCAAAATGCGTGTCGGCAATCGAGCGAAAACGACGTGCGCCGTTACGATTTTGAAAACTCGACGCTGCTGGTCGCGTCCGCCGCAATTGACGATGAAGACGATGAAATTACGGGCGCGTTCGCGGCGCAGCGAATGGAAAAATCGGGAATTTTCGCCGACCGTTTCAATTTGCTGACGCAAAGTTTTTTACTCGTCTCAGCCGTCGGATTAGTCGTTTTTTCGTTTCTGACGCTGCGCGACTGGCGCGGCGGAATGCGAAAAATCGAAAGCGGTTTGCGCGCAATTCCGAAAGATTTATCGAACCGGATTGATGCGCCGCCGCTTGCCGAACTCAATCAAATCAGCCGCGAAATCAATCGTTTGGCGGAAAATTTGGAGGCGAATCTGGGAAAACAAAAATCGCTCGAAAAAGATTTGGCGCACAGCGAAAAACTCGCCGCTTTAGGCAGAATGGCGAGCGGCGCGGCGCACGAAATCCGCAATCCTTTGGCGGCGATGAAATTGAAAATTCAGCTTGCCGAACGGAACAAATTCGATGCGGGAAAACTCGAAAAAACTTTTGCCGTGTTAGGCGAAGAAATCGAACGGCTCGACAATATCGTTAAAAAATTGCTGGAGGCGAGTCGTCCGGCGAAACTGAATTTAAGCCGTATTAAAATCAACGATTTGATAAAACAGCGGCTGGCGATGGCGGCGGAAAAAGCCCACGCGCAAGCCGTCGAAATCAAATTGGAAACCAATGTCGAAGACGCGGAAATTGAAGCCGACGGCGAAAAATTAACGCAGATTTTTGATAATCTTTTCAACAACGCGCTCGAAGCGATGCCGGAAGGCGGCATTTTGCGCGTTAAAACTTCGCTCGAAAACGGAAACTTTATCGCCG
>JALYQJ010000110.1 GCA_030855875.1 Acidobacteriota bacterium | reverse complement strand
CCGCAAGCCAGAATCTTTCGTAACCGAGCCGTTCGGACTGCTGCGCCAGCGACAAAGAATTGCGAAAAGATTCCGCCGCCGTCGAATTTTGATTGATCGGCGACAAATCTAAAACCGAAAATGGAATATTGGAAAACCGATTCGTCATAAAATCACCAAACTTTTTAATCCTTGTCGTAATTTGCCCGTTTATTGCGCTCCGCCATTGCCACGGTTTTCCCGATACGTGCCGCTCGCGTCGCATCGCGTTTCGCGCCGCCGACCCAAAACAAAATATTTCTTTTCACTGAATCACTAAACGCCGTAAAATTTTTCGCGGCGATTTTATTTGCCTCGAACGCTTGCGCTAAATCCGTCGGAACTTCCAGATTGTCCGAATCGTTCAAAATGTTCCAGGAATCGTCCGCCTTTGCCGCTTTAATTTTTGCCAAGCCGATTTCGGTCATCAATCCGTCTTCAATCAATTTTTCAATTCGCTCTTTATTTAATTTAGACCAAACGCTTTTCGGCTTGCGCGGCGTGAAAAGCAGTTTTGAAATATTCTCGTCAACGCGGCGCGGCAAACTGTCAATCCAGCCAAAGCACAACGCTTCTTCGACCGCTTCGTTATATGTGACACGCGGCTTGCCCGTCTGTTTTTTGTAATACACAAACCAAATTCCCGAAAATTTATCGTGATTGTTCTTCAGCCAATCGCGCCACTCTTTTCTGGTAAGCGGATGAAAATCAGAAAAATCGTTTATCTTCGACATTGGATTTTTAATAATCTACCGATTTTCAGTTGCTATTTCCTTTGCAATTTTTCAGACGGTCAATACAACTTTACCCATCGTCTTTCTGCCTTCGAGCGCGTTGTGCGCTTCTTTTGCCTGCTCAAGCGGAAATTCGTTGACGATAACCTGAAGGCGATTCGCCGCGATATGCGCCATCAATTCTTGCGTGAATGCCGCCATATTTTCGCGTGTTTCAAAATTCAAATTGTAGCCTTTGACCGTTTGCATTTTCCATAACAAACCGAGCGCGGAGATTTGAAAATCCTCGCCGCTCGCCGCGCCGTAAACCGTCATCGTGCCGCCCGCCGCCAGACACTTAAAGTTTTGCTTGCCGATGTCGCCGCCGACCATCTCGATAATCAAATCCGCGCCTTTTCCGTCCGTCGCCGCCAAAACTTCGTCAGTCCAATCTGCTTCCGTGTAATTGATGCCGACATCCGCACCGAGACTTGCGATCTTCTCCAACTTCTCCGTCGTCGAAGCCGTTCCCAAAACCTTCGCGCCTTTGTGTTTAGCTAGTTGAACGAGCAGTGAACCGACACCGCCCGCCGCCGCGTGAATCAAAACAGTTTGCCTGCTTTTCAAATCGCTTAATAAACCGAGCGCAGTCAATCCCTGCACGAGCAGCGCAGTCGCTTTGCCGAAATCCAACTCATCGGGAATCGGCACAATCGTTCGCCAATCGGTAACGGCGTATTCGGCGTAACCGCCGCCGCGCATCGTCGCCAAAACCCGCTGCCCGACTTTTAAGTTTTCGACGTTTGCGCCGATTGCTTCAATCGTGCCCGCCGTTTCAAAACCGAGCGTAAACGGCAAATTCGGCGTGAACATATATTTGTTTTGCCGCAGCATCGTGTCAGCGTAATTGATTCCGGCAGCCGCCGTTTTAATTAAAACTTCGTCCGCACTCGGAGTCGGTTTTTCGATTTCATCCACGCGCAGATTGTCCGCGCCGCCAAATTCGTGAATTCTGATTGCTTTCATAATTTTTATTTTTTTGCCTACGAAACACACGAAAAAAACGAAAAAAAAGGATCGATATAATTTTTTCGTGTGTTTCGTAAGCAAATGCTTTTAAGTTTGTCCAATCCAACTTTCGTCCGCGACTTCCTGCCATCGCTGACGAATCGCTTCGTATTCTTCGCCCGATAAATTTCCTTCCGCGATATATTTCGCGTTTTCCTGCCAGCGTTTTGGCTTTGTCGTGCCGACAATCATCGTGTCAATGCCGTCAATCGAAAGCGTGAAACGCAAAGCCGTTGCCGTCGCTTCTTCCAAAGATTTACTCGCAAATTCATACTGCAATTTCTGAATTCTGTCCCAATATTCGTGATGATAACTTTCGTCCGGTTTTTCTTTGTGCCGCCAGACGGCGTTGGCAATCGGGCGTTTCGCAATTACGCCGATGTTTTTTTCCTTCGCCAGTTTGATATTGCCGTCAATCGGCGTTTGGTCGGCGATAGAAACCGAAGTCTGAAACGAATCGAAAACGTCCATTTCCAACGCCGTGCGCGCGTCTTCGTTATCGCCCGAATAACCGATATAGCGCGTGTAGCCTTTTTCCTGCGCCCGCTGCAAACCTTCAATGCAGTCGCCGCGTTTCAGGATTTCGCTGTCGCAACTGTGCAGCTGCGCGATGTCGAGATAATCCGTTTTCAATGCGCGCAAACTGCTCACAATCGTCTCCAAAATTCCTTTTTTCGTCCAGTCAAATCTGGTAAAAGCGTCCAACGCGCCGCATTTCGTCAGCAAATAAAAATCTTTGCGCCGATTCGCAACCGCTTTGCCGATTAACTCTTCCGAAACTTTATAAGCTGCCGCCGTGTCAATCACATTCAATCCGGCATTGAGTGCGGAGTTAAGCAATTCGTCAACATCTTCCTGCGTCTGATTCGGGTTATAGCCGATTTCCGCGCCGCCGAAGCCAAGCACGGAAACTTTCAAATCTGTTTTACCGAATTTTCTCTTTTCCATCATTTTCCCTTTTGTATTACTTTGCGAACTTTGCGCCTTTGCGTGAGAAAAATTATTTCACGCAAAGGCGCGAAGTTCGCAAAGTTTTCAATCAAAAATCCCAGTCGGCAGACCGTCAATGCTCGTC
>JALYQJ010000072.1 GCA_030855875.1 Acidobacteriota bacterium | reverse complement strand
TAAATCGTCTGCGTAAACCCGATGCTTATAAAGGAAAAGGCATCCGCTACGCAGATAAAGTTTATCGTTTGAAACCGGGTAAAACAGGTAAGTAATTTTAATTTTGGATTTTGGATTTTAGATTTTGGATTGGCTGCGGGTTAATTTTAACGAAACACCGTCCGAAAAGTAATAATCCAAAATCCAAAGTCTAAAATCCAAAATTAAAAATATGGCAAGCAAAAGCAGAGCAGATATTCGGCGCGGAGTTCACAGCCGCATTCGTAAGAAAGTGAGCGGCACACAAGAACGTCCGCGACTGGCGGTGTATCGCAGTTTGAACCACATTTACGCGCAGGTAATTGACGACGTAAACGGTAAAACCCTAGTTGCCGCTTCGACGACCGAAAAGGATTTGAAAGGCACGACCGGCGGAAATATCGAAGCGGCGCAAAAAGTCGGGCGGGCAATTGCCGAACGCGCAATCTCAGCCGGAGTTGAGAGCGTGGTTTTCGACCGCGGCGGTTATGTTTACCACGGCAGAGTCAAAGCCCTGCTGGACGCAACCCGTAAAGCCGGATTAAATAAAAACGAAAGTCAGTCTGACGCGAATGAACCACCAGCTAGTGAAAGTGGTTCCGACAAAGCTCCATCAACAATTGGGAGTATAGTCGGAACGATAGCTGGCGCAATCAGCAACCTAGTGGGCGGTTCTACAGACGCGCCTGCGAAAAAACCGGCGAAAAAATCGGCTGAAGATCGCGCTCAGATAACCGAGGACAAACCGGAAGCGCAAACTGGCAAAGAGAATAAAGAAAATAAAGAAAGCAATGATGAATAACAAACAAAGAATCTCGCCGCAGGGTTTGATTTTGAAAGACCAATTGATTTCGATCAATCGTGTCACAAAGGTCGTCAAAGGCGGAAAAAATATGTCGTTTGCCGCGCTCGTCGTCATCGGCGATGAAGCCGGTCACGTCGGTTTCGGCACTGGAAAAGCGAAAGAAGTCCCGAACGCGATCAAAAAAGCGGTCGAAGCGGCGAAAAACAATTTAATTCGCGTTCCTTTGATTGACGGAACATTGCCGCACGAAATGATCGGCGAATACGGTGCGGGTCGCGTTTTGATCAAACCGGCGAAAGAAGGAACCGGCGTTATTGCGGGCGGCGCAGTTCGCGCGGTTTTGCAGTCGCTCGGCGTTCACAATGTTCGCACGAAAATTTTAGGCTCGACCAACGCACACAACGTCATTCGCGCAACCTTCGACGGTTTGACGAGAATGAAAGACCCGGTTGAAGTGGCGCGTCTGCGCGGCAAACAAGTAGAAGACCTTAGATAATCATTTATCATTTATCATTCAACATTTATCAATGCGATTTGTGTTAAATGATAAATGATAAATGATAAATGATTAAAGCGATGGCAAACAAAACAGAAGAAAACAGCGGCGGAACAATCAAAATTCAGTATTACAAAAGCACGATTGGTTATTCCAAAAAGCAAAAGGTGATGGTGAAAAGTTTGGGAATTACCAAACTCAACCAAACGGTGACTCGTCCCGATACGGCTTCGATGCGCGGCGTTGTGGCGAAGATTCCGCACATCCTGAGAATTGTCGAGTAATAACCGTAAATCGTGAATCATTGATCGTTAATAGTTTCTGTCGTAAAATTGACAAACTTCTATACACGATTTATTATTCACGATTTACTATTTAAGAGGAAAAGAAAATGGCATTAGGACTTAATAATTTGCGCCCGGCAGCCGGTTCGACTCACAAAAAGAAAAGAGTCGGACGCGGACCCGGTTCAGGACTCGGCAAAACCGCCGGTAAAGGTCATAAAGGACAAAAATCACGTTCGGGGTATTCGAGCAAAATCGGGTTTGAAGGCGGACAGATGCCGCTTCAACGTCGCTTGCCGAAACGCGGTTTTACGAATATCTTTAAAAAGCAGTGGGTTGAAATCAGTCTCGCTAAAATTGAAGAAAATTTCAGTTCAGGCGATGAAATTACGCCTGAGATTCTGCACGAGCGCGGGCTTATCAAAAAAGCCAAGCACGATCTTGTAGTTCTGGGCAGCGGCGATGTTTCCAAAGCTCTGAATATTTCCGCGCACCGCTTTACCAAAGCAGCCAAAGAAAAAATCGAGAACGCGGGCGGAAGCATCACGGAAATCGTCAAGACGAAAAAAGCGCAAGCCGCCAGCGAATAATTTTATTAATCAAAAGTCTGCACAAAAAGGATAATTATGGAGAAGTTTTTTGCCGCCGTCCAAAATATGTTCAAGGTTCCTGAACTCAGGAAACGTATTCTCTTTACGCTTGGACTTCTAGCAGTATATCGTTTGGGAGCGCACGTTACCGCGCCCGGTATTAATAAAGTGCGGCTCGAACAAGTTTGGGGCGAGGTCGCCGGAACGCTTCTCGGCGTTCTCGATTTGTTTTCCGGCGGAAACTTTCGCACGATTTCGGTTTTCGCGCTCGGCGTAACGCCTTATATTACCGCGTCAATTATTATGCAGCTGCTTCCGGTTTTATCACCGGCGGTAAAAAGAATCCAGGAAGAAGGCGAAGTCGGGCGACAGAAATTAAATCAATGGACGCGCTATCTGACAGTGGTATTGTGCGCCGTTCAGACGTTTTTCGTCGCAACGTGGCTTAGCCGAAACGGAGTTATCGCCGAAACCTGGTGGGCGACGGCGATGGTTGTCGTTACGCTGACGACCGGAACTATCTTCGTGATGTGGCTCGGCGAGCAAATTACTGAACGCGGCATCGGAAACGGAATTTCCTTGTTAATTTTCGCAGGTATCGTTATTGGTTTGCCAAGCGGTCTTCTGCAAATTTCCGAAAGAGTTCGTGCCGGCGATCCGATGCAAACGCTCGGTGTCGTATTTTTAGTGGTCGTCGTCATCGCTTTGATTGCACTGATCGTCTATGTCGAATCGGCACGGCGCAATATTGCCATTAGCTATGCCAGCCGCCGCGTCGGTAATCAGACGTTTCGCGGACAGGAAACAAGTCTTCCGCTAAAACTCAATATGGGCGGCGTTATTCCGGTCATTTTCGCTTCGTCGGTTTTGGCGATGCCGCAGACGGTTTTCTCGGCATTTCCTTCCGACCCGAATAATCCGAATTCAACGTGGAGCCAAGTTTATAACTTTTTCCAGCAGTTTCACGGCGGCGACCCGTATTACGAACTTGTATTTATTTCGCTGATCGTTTTATTTACGTTCTTTTACATCACGATTGTCTTTAATACCGATGAAGTAGCCGACAATTTGAGAAAACACGGCGGATTTATCGCGGGCGTTCGTCCGGGTGCGCCGACGGCGGAGTATTTAAACACGATTTTGACGCGCTTAACGACGGTCGGCGCACTTTATCTGGCGTTCATCGCATTTGCACCGCAAGTTCTTTTAAGCGGTTTCAGAGTCGGACGCTTACCGTTTATCGGCACCGGACTCGACAATTTTTTGACGGCGACTCCGGGATTGAGTTGGATTCCGACCGGATTAGGTTATCAGTTTTTCTTCGGCGGAACGTCTCTTTTGATTATTGTCGGCGTTGCAATGGATACGGTCGCGCAAATCGAAGCGCAACTCGTTATGAGAAATTACGAAGGGTTTTTGGGCGCAGGTTCGCGTCTGCGCGGCAGAAGAGCTTAAATTTAATGGTGAATGGTGAATGATAAATGATGAATGAAAGAATCCGTTTTTAATTCATCATTTATCATTCACCATTCACCATTAATCTATATGAGTAAAATTATCGTTTTAATAGGTGCGCCGGGCGCGGGAAAAGGAACGCAGGCGAGACTTTTAGATGAACGGCACGGCATTCCACAAATTTCTACCGGCGATATGTTCCGCGAAATGAAAAAAGCCGATACGCCTTTAGCGAGAGAAGTTCAGGCGATTATGGCTTCGGGGAAATTAATTTCCGATGAACTGACTTATAAAATTGTTCGGGAAAGAACTCTGCGCGATGATTGCGCCGGAAATTACGTTTTAGACGGTTATCCGCGCACCGCGATTCAAGCCGAACAACTTGAAGAATTGGCGAAGGAACAGGACAAGGATATTCAGGCAATCGAAGTTGACGTTCCAAAGGACGAATTGATGAAACGTCTGACCGGGCGCAGAAGCTGTCCGGTTTGTAACGAAATTTACAATATTTATTACCAGCAGCCGAAAAACGATAATGTTTGCGATTTCCACCCGGACGCGCAATTAAATCATCGGGCGGATGATAAAGAAGAAACAGTAAAAGTTCGGCTGGCGACTTATGAAGAATTGACGAAACCTTTGCTCGATTATTACGAGAAAACCGGACGCTTGAAAAAGATTGACGGAACCGGCGAAGTCGAGGCGATTTATAAGGAACTGGAAATCCTGCTTTAAATTGTGAACGAAAGATTCAAAATCAGCGAATTTGTTAAAGGGTTCACGAGTTTTTTGTTTGGGAAAGAGATGATTATTGCGAAGTCGAGAAAGGATTTAGACAAGATGCGCGAAGTCGGCGAGTTAATTGCTGAAGTGCGCGAAACCTTGCGGAAGATGATCGAGCCGGGAATTACGACGCTCGAACTTAACAACACCGCCGAAAAAATGATTCGCGGATTCGGAGCTGTTCCGGCATTTCTAGGCTACCACGAATTTCCGTTTTCAATCTGCGCTTCGGTTAATGACGCGGTTGTTCACGGCTTTTCGACTAACACGCCGCTCGAAGAAGGCGATATTGTTTCGCTCGATATGGCGGCAAAATATGACGGGTTTGTCGGCGACACGGCTTTTACCGCCGCCGTTGGAGAAGTCGGCGACGAAATCAAACAGTTAATTAAGGTCACGGAAGAATGTCTGGAATTGGGAATCGCGCAGTGTCATCCGAACAAAAGAGTCGGCGATATTAGCTGGGCGATTCAGCAGCACGCGGAAAAATTCGGCTACGGAATTGTGCGCGATTATACCGGACACGGCATCGGTCGCTCGATGCACGAAGCTCCGCAGATCGCCAATTACGGAAGAGCGGGAACCAAAGAAAAAATTCGCGCCGGATATTGTTTTGCTATTGAGCCGATGATTAATATGGGAACGCACGAAACGAAAACTTTATCCGATAAATGGACGGTCATTACATTAGACGGAAAACCGAGCGCACATTGTGAACACACCGTTGCCGTAACAATGGAAGGTCCCGAAATTCTGACTTTAACAAAAGAGCAAAAAGTGCGGCTAAATAAAGGAAAAAGCGAAACCATCGCCGCCTAACTTGAAAAAACTTTCGAGAAAGGCTAACATTTATGGTTTGCCCAACTAAACGATAAGTTGGCTGTGAAGCTATGTCAAAAGAAGAAGCGATAGAAGTGACGGCGACCGTGCTGGATACTTTGCCGAACGCGATGTTTAAGGTCGAATTGGAAGATAATAAACATCAGGTTCTGGCGCACATTTCCGGCAAAATGCGTAAAAATTTTATTCGCATCTTACCGGGCGATAGAGTTCTGGTCGAGCTTTCGCCTTACGATTTGAGTCGCGGGCGAATTACCTATCGTTACAAATAAAAGAGAGAGGGAAACATAAAATGAAAGTTCGTCCTTCAGTTAAGAAGATTTGCGATAAATGCAAAGTTATACATCGAAAAGGCATTGTGCGCGTGATTTGCGATAATCCGAAGCATAAACAAAGACAAGGATAAAAATTTCAGATTCAGATTTCAAATTCCAAATTAAAGGAAACAAATCTGGAATCTGGAATCTAAAATCTGGAATTTAGGAGATAAGAAATGGCTCGCGTAGCAGGAGTTGATTTACCGCCGAACAAAAGGGCGCAGATTGGTTTAACCTATATTTACGGCATCGGAAAGTCGCGCGCAACCGCGATTTTAAGCGGTGCGGATATTAGCGTTGATGCAAAAATTAAAGATTTGAACGAAGACGAACTGACACGGATTCGCACAATCATTGACCAGCAAGGCGAAGTCGAAGGAGATTTGCGAAAACTTGTACAGATGAACATCAAGCGTTTGATGGACATCGGTTCATATCGCGGACTCCGCCATCGCCGCAGTTTGCCGGTGCGCGGTCAAAGAACCAGCACCAATGCAAGAACCCGCAAAGGTCCGCGTAAAGCCGCCGTTGCGAAGAAAAAAGCACCGGGTAAGAAATAGATATGAGTAGAGAGTAGAGAGTAGAGAGTAGAGATAAAATTCTTCTACTCTCTACTCTCTACTCTCTACTCTCTACTCAAAAATATGGCAAAAGCAGCAACAACAAAAGGTAAGAAAACTTACAAAAAGAAAGAGCGAAAAAATATTCCGGTCGGGATTGTGCATATTGCGGCATCGTTTAACAACACGCTGATTTCAATCACCGATACGCAGGGAAATTTGGTCGCGCAATCGTCGTCGGGCGCACGCGGTTTCAGGGGTTCGCGCAAAGGAACGCCGTTTGCCGCGCAGCAAGCCGCGTCAGAAGCGGCGCGTAAAGCGTCGGAAGCCGGAATGCGCGAAGTCGAAGTTCGGGTCAAAGGTCCGGGCGGCGGTCGTGAATCGGCAATTCGGGCGATTAATCAGGCGGGAATCCGCGTCACTTCGATTCGTGACACGACACCGATTCCGCACAACGGATGCCGACCGCCGAAACGCAGAAGAGTTTGATCGTTTCAAATTCTGTAATCTGAATTCTAAATTAATTTGATTAATTATTCGGAATTATCTTGAATTTGAAATTTAAGATTTGAAATTAAATATTAGTAATTATCGAAAGGACGAAGGGAATTAATTTCCTGTAAACTTTTCCGTTAAATTACGGAGGCAACAAAAAATAAATGGCTAGATATAGAGAAGCGGTGTGCCGTCTGTGCCGCCGCGAAGGTGGGAAATTATTTTTGAAAGGCGACCGCTGTTTGAAACCGATGTGCGCCATCGAAAAACGCGGAACTAATCCGCCTGGTCAGCACGGGGCGGCGCGGCGCAAAATGTTGGCGGGTTACGGGCAGCAGCTTCGTGAGAAACAAAAAGTAAAGCGCATCTACTTCGTGCTTGAAAAACAATTCCGCAATTACTTTGAGAAAGCTCTGCGTCAAAAAGGCGTGACCGGCGAAAATCTTCTGTTTTTGCTTGAACGTCGGCTCGATAACGTAATTTATCGTTCGGGTTTTTCGACTTCGCGCCGTCAAGCGCGTCAGCTTGTCAATCACGGACATATTTTCATTAACGGGCGTAAAGTGGATATTCCTTCGTTTCAGGTGAAACCCGGCGACGTTATTACCGTCAAGGAAAAAAGCACCAAAAATGTTCACGTCGAAGGCGCGTGGCAAACCGCCGGCGGTCGCGGTCGTCCGGGCTGGATTTCAGCGGGCGGCGAAGATTTCAGCGTAACGGTTTCGGCTTTGCCGACACGGCAGGATATTGATCAAAATATCAACGAGCAGTTAATCGTCGAACTTTACAGCAAGTAATTTTTCGGTTCAAGGTTCAAGGTTCAAGGTTAGAAAAATGCTAACCGAACTTTGAACCTTGAACCTTGAACCTTTTTAAAAAGAATATGACACAAAGCAATAATTGGACAGATTTCCAAATGCCGGGTCGCTTAAACGTCGAAACTGAAACTTTGACCGAGCGTTACGGAAAATTCTACGCACAGCCTTTTGAACGCGGTTTCGGCACGACAATCGGGAACTCGATTCGTCGCGCACTGCTCTCTTCGATTGAAGGCGCGGCAATTACTGCCGTTAAGATCGAAGGCGTGGAGCATGAATTTTCGTCAATCAAAGGTGTTGTCGAAGACGCAACCGATGTTATCTTGAATCTCAAGCAAGTTCCCTTCAGGCTGCACGGCGAAGGTTCGAAAACCTTAACCATCAGTAAAAAAGGCGCGGGCATCGTAACCAGCGCGGATATTGAAGCTGACGGCGATGTTGAAATTCTTGACAAAGACGTTCACCTCGCTACGATCAGCGCGAATGGCGATATAAGTATCGAGATGCGTTTGAAAACCGGGCGCGGCTACGTTTCCGCCGAATTTAATAACGATGAAGATTTGTCGGTCGGCTATATCCCGATTGATTCGGTGCATACGCCGATAAAAAAAGTCAATTACAGCGTTGATAAACCCCGGCAAGGCTCGAACACCGAGTATGACAAACTGACGATTGAAGTTTGGACGGACGGTTCGGTCAAACCCGACGATTCGATTGGACTCGCGGCGAAGCTCGTCAAAGATCATATGTCCATCTTCGTCAATTTTGAAGAGGAAGAAGACGATTTTAAATTTGAAGACATCGCGCGCCCGCCGCTTCTGCGCAACGATTTGCTCGACCGTTCGGTTGACGAACTCGAGCTTTCGGTTCGTTCATACAATTGTTTGAAAAATGCGGACATTCGCTCGATTCGTGATTTGATTCGCCGCAGCGAACGCGATATGCTGCACACGAAAAACTTCGGCAAAAAATCTTTGACCGAAATCAAAGATATGCTTCACGGAATGGGCTTGGATTTCGGAATGGATTTTGACGAACAGGGAAATCCAATTC
>JALYQJ010000059.1 GCA_030855875.1 Acidobacteriota bacterium | reverse complement strand
CGCACCGGCGCGAGGCACACGGCGCGGCGATGAGCGGAAATTTAACCGCTTTGCGTGATTATGTTCGGCAGCACACGGACGTTTGTTTGTTTTTTCCGGTTCATCCGAACCCGAACGTCCGGCGGGCGACCGATGAGATTTTAGCCGGTTGCGAAAGAGTTTTTTTGCTCGAACCGCTTGATTACATTGATTTTACTTATCTGATGAAAAACTCGTGGCTGATTGTTTCCGATTCGGGAGGTGTTCAGGAAGAAGCACCGAGTTTGGGAAAGCCGGTTTTGATTCTCAGGGAAAATACCGAACGTCCCGAAGCGATAGAATCGGGAATCGCCAAACTTGTCGGCGAAAATTCTCTGGCGCAAATGCTCGAAGAGAATTACAATGACGAATCGTGGATTGATTCGGTAAAATCAATCGAAAATCCGTTCGGCGACGGCAAAGCAGCAAAACGAATTGTGGAAATTTTGGCGCAGGAATTTTCCGCAAAGACGGAAGAAAGTTTTGCCACAAATTACACGAATAGTACGAATTAAAAAATACAATGAAAACTTTTATTTATAGTTTCTAAAAATTGTCTTGCTCAGTTTCATTCGTGATATTCGTGTAATTCGTGGCTAAAAAATTATGACTCAAAACGCGACAACTAAAAAACATCTTTTGACCGTTCTGGTCGAAGACTATTTTCACGTCGGCGCGTTTGAGAATCTGATTCAGCAGCGAAATTGGACTAATTTTGAGCCGCGCTATGAACGCAACACTTTAAAGACTTTAGATTTATTGGACGAATTTGATGTGAAAGCGACGTTTTTCGTTCTCGGCTGGATTGCCGAACAAAATCCGAAGCTCGTCCGCGAAATCGTTTCGCGCGGTCACGAAGTC
Organism: Acidobacteriota bacterium; assembly: GCA_030855875.1. Taxonomy (GTDB): domain Bacteria; phylum Acidobacteriota; class Blastocatellia; order Pyrinomonadales; family Pyrinomonadaceae; genus SXVE01. The sequence goes on along the minus strand of JALYQJ010000059.1, from coordinate 3,329 downwards.
GCTAGTCGAGGATTTTATCACCGCAGTTTGAAAAATCTGACGAGTGAAGAATTTCGTGAAGATTTGCGTAAAACCAACGGTGTTTTAGAAGATGCCGGCGGACAAAAAATCATCGGTTATCGTTCCGCCGAAAAGTTACATTACGAAAAGGATTCGTGGATTTTCAATGTTTTGGCGGAAGAAGGTTTCGTCTACGACGCATCGTTTTTGCCGACGCAAAAAGACTCGAAAGCAAAGCGTTTCGCTCATCAAATTCACACGGACGGAAAAGCCGTCTGGGAATTTCCGTATTCGACCCGAAATTTAGGCTTGGGACTTCTGCCGATTTCCGGCGGCAATTATTTTCGCCAGTTTCCTTACACGCTGATGCGAAAAGCCGTTAAAGACTGGACGACTCTTTATGAAGAACCGTTCGTTTTTTATTTTCACGTCTGGGAACTCGACCCGGAACAGCCGCGCATCAACGCCGCTTCAAACTACAACCGTATTCGTCATTACCGCAAACTCGACAAGATGGAATGGATTATCAAAGAGAATTTGCAGCTTTATAATTTCTGCGACGCGGCGGATTTTTTAGGTGTCAAAGACGAATTACGAATTACGAATTACGAATTACGAACTGCCGATACAAAACTCAAAACGGATGAATCCAAAATCCAAAATCCAAAATCCAAAATCTCGATATTGATTCCGTGTTATAACGAAGAAGCAGCTCTGCCTTATTTGGCAAACACGCTTCGCAGCGTCGAAGAAAATCTGTCGGAAAACGGTTATCAGCCGGAATTTATTTTCGTGGACGATTGCAGCAAAGACAAAACGCTCGAAAATTTGAGAGAGCTTTTCAGTCATAAGGAAAACGTCCGCATCGTGCGGCACGAAACGAACAAAGGCGTGGCGGCGGGAATTATGACCGGTTTGCTGGCGGCGAAAACCGAAATCGTCTGTTCGATGGATTGCGACTGCACTTACGATCCGCACGAACTCGTAAAAATGCTTCCGCTTTTGACGGAGACGACAGATTTGGTAACCGCTTCGCCGTATCATAATCTCGGCGGCGTGCGAAATGTTCCCGAATGGCGATTGTTTTTATCGAAAGGCGCGTCGTTTCTTTACCGCCGCGTTTTGCGCTCGAAACTCGATACCTACACGAGTCGTTTCAGAGTTTATCGCCGAAGTTCGGTGATTAATTTGCCGATTGAGGAAGAAGGTTTTCTCGGCGTTGCGGAAATGCTCGGCAGACTCGATTTGCAGGGCGGGCGCATTGTCGAATTTCCCGCGGTTCTGGAAGTTCGTCTGTTCGGATTTTCAAAAATGAAGACTGTGCGAACCATCTTCGGACATTTAAAGTTGCTCTCAAAACTTTCAAAAATGAGATTTTTCGGGAAAAAAGCAGAAATTAGAACTTCTCTACCGAAAGAAAATCTCGAAGTTATTTCTGAAGTTATTTCTAAAGAAGCAAATCTGGCGGCAGTTGAAAAACGCCGGTAGTTTGTAACAAACAATTATTTTTACCCGCGTCACCACGCGAGAATCTGCAAGCAATTCATACTTTTACACAAAAAAACAAAAAATTATGACACCAACAGCACAAACGGAAAATATTAAATTACCATCGGATCAGGACATTTCGGGGCGAACTTTCGGTGCGGAAGAGATCGCCGCCATCACGGAAGTTTTGCAGTCGGGCGTTCTGATCACGACCAAAGGCAAGTTCGGCAAACTGCTCGAAGAATCGTTTGCGAAGCGTTTGGGCGTAAAATACGCTTATGCCTGCAATTCCGGTTCGGCGGCGGTTCACACGGCAATCGCGGCAATAAATCCTAATCCGGGCGATGAAATCGTCACGACTTCGATTACGGATATGGGCGCGCTGACACCGATTATGTTTCAGGGCGCAATTCCGGTTTTTGCGGACGTTTGCCCGAAAACTTTAAACGTCACGGCGCAGACGATTGAAGCGGTTTTGAGCGAACGCACGAAAGCGATTATCGTCACGCATCTGTTCGGAAATCCGTGTGTGATGCGCGAAATTATGGAACTCGCCGACGCTCGCGGCATTCCCGTCATCGAAGACACGGCGCAATCGCCGCTGGCGACGGTTGACGGAAAATACGTCGGCACAATCGGAAAAATCGGCGCGTTTTCGTTTCAGCAGGGCAAACATTTAACGACCGGCGAAGGCGGAATCGTCGTTACGAACGACGACGAAATCGCTCGTCGGATGTATCTTTTTATCAACAAAGCGTGGGGTTACGGCGACCCGAATCCCGATCATTATTTCACGTCTTTGAATTACAGAATGACCGAACTGCAAGCCGCGCTCGCGGTCGAACAGCTTAAAAAATTAGACGCTTGTGTTGAACAGCGTCAGGCAATGGCGAAGATTTTGGACGAAAAACTCGCCGACATTGACGGCATCGAAGTTTATAAATCCGCGCCGAACGCCACGCACGTTTACTGGAAATATTGTCTGCGCGTTGACGATTCAAAAATTCAGGACGGCGCAGTCGGTCTGGCAAAAGCGTTAAAAGTTTATGATGTCGCTTCCGCGCCGCGCTACGTCGTCAAACCGGCGTATAAATGTATGGTTTTCCGCGATCAAAACACGCTCGGCGATTCGCATTTCCCGTTTAATTTAGCGCGCCCCGAAGCCGTTGATTACAACGACGACAATTTCAAAGGCACAATCAAAGGCTTGCACGACGTTCTCGTTTTGCCGATCAACGAAAAATATGAGGCGAAACACGCCGAATTTTTGGCAGATTCAATCAAAGAAGCGGTTACTTCCGTAAGAATCGCGGACGCAGTTGCAAGCGATAATAATTGCGTCGTCTGCGGCGGCAATCGTTGTTACGAGAATTAAAAAAAGTTAGCCGCGAATTACACGAATGAACACGAATAAAACATTAAAAAATAATTCGTGTTCATTCGTGTAATTCGTGGCAAAAAAAATATGAATAAATTAAAATTTGCACTCATCGGAACGGGCGGAATTGCCCAAACTTACGCGCAGGCGTTTCAGCAAAGCGATTGCTGTCAATTAGTTGCGGTTGCCGACATCAATCAGGAATCGGCGAAAGCGTTTGCCGAACCGTTCGGCGCGAAAGCGTTTTCGGATTATAAAATTTTAGCCGAAAAGAGCGAGATTGACGCAGTAATCGTTTCTACACCGCCGAACACGCACCCGGAAATTGCGATGTATTTTATGAATCGCAAGGTCAATGTTTTGTGCGAAAAGCCGCTCTGTTTGAGCGTTGCCGAAGCTAGGGAAATGATTGAAACGGCTGAAAAATCGCACGTCGTATTTACGATGGCGACCAAATTTCGCT
>JALYQJ010000163.1 GCA_030855875.1 Acidobacteriota bacterium | reverse complement strand
ACTTTTTTTGTCATAATAATTTCAGTTGTATATTTACTCGTATATTTTAAAGATAAATTTTGACATAATTTAATAGACTTAAACAAATGGCTGGATTTACCCGATGAAAAATATTTTACTCTCGACCTTGCTTTTACTCTTCATATTTTGCGCCGCGCCGAATTTTGCGGCGGCGCAGGATTTGCCGGTTTGTGTGCCGCAAAAAACGACAACGATTCCGCTCGCGGGCGAATACGGCGGTATCGGACAATTTGCCGTAGTCCGGCAGTCAATTCCGAACCCGGATGCAAACGCGCCCGCGCCGATTTCGGTTTTCGTCCCAAGCAATGCGACGACGCAGACGCGCGTTCCGGTCGTTTTCTTCGCGCACGGTTTCGGCGGCAACGATTATAGTTTTTACGAAACGCTGATGCGGCAGCTTGCCGGCAAAGGCTACATCGTCGTTTTTTCGCCTTACACGGCGAATTTATTTACCGCGCACGCCGTTCGTTATAATCAGCTTTTCAATGGATTTACGGCGGCGGTACAAAATTACGGCAATATTATGGATACAAGCCGCGTCGGTTTTGCCGGACATTCCTACGGCGCGGGTGCAACACCGGAAATGTCTCGCCGCGCCGTCGCCCAGGGTTGGGGCGCGAACGGTTTGTTTATGTTCGTGATGGCTGCGTGGTATAACTGGGGAACGAATATGGAGCAGATTCCGGCGACGGCGAAAATGATCGTGCAGGTTTATTGGGACGATGAAACCAATCAGCATCTGATTTCGCAAAACGACGTTTGGAACAAATTGCCGCAGATAGTCGAGCGAAAATGGCAGGTTATTCGTGCTTCACGAACCAACTGCGTATTAAACGCCGGACACGGCGTTCCGGTGACGGACGGAATCGGGCAGACGAGCGCGGCGACCGACGGATATGATTATTGGGGCGTTTGGCGCAGACTTCACGCGCTTTCGGATTATACTTTTACGGGAAATCAAACGGCGAAAAGCGTTGCGTTCGGCGCGGATTCGTTTATGGGCAGATGGCGCGGCGTTTTCGGTGTGCGGCGTATTTCACCGCTCGAATCAACCGACGCGCCGGTTGTAAATTCACAAAGCAATCCCGATTTTATCTGGAGTCAAAAATGCGCTTACGCGCTCGGTGCGCCTTGTCCTTAAATAACGGGATAATTTCGGGTAAATTTAAGGCGGTCTTTGACCGCTTTTTTATTTGCGTTGATAATGGAAATTCGTTTTTTAGAAGCGAGAGCGAGGAAATCTTATAAAATGCTTGACTTAAATTACGTCAGAGAAAATTTAGACGCGGTGAAAACCGCTTTGCAAAACCGAAACTTTCCGGCTGAAAGTTTGGAAAAATTCGTCGAACTCGACGCGGAACGGCGGCGCGTAATCGGTGAAGCCGATAACGTCAATCAGATTCGCAATTCATCGAGCAAGGAAATCGGCGCATTGATGCAGCAGGGAAATCTCAAGCAAGCCGAAGCGCAAAAAGCGGAAGTCGCCGGACTCAAAGATAAACAATCGGAACTCGAAAAACAGCGTGATGAAGCTGAAAGCGCGATGCGCGATCTGCTTTCGCATTTGCCGAATATTCCGGCGGCAGACGTTCCAATCGGCACGGACGAATCGGCAAACGTCGAAGTTCGCAGTTGGGGCGAGCCGCGTGAATTCGGTTTCGAGCCGAAGGATCACGTTGATCTGGGCGAAGCGTTAGGAATTTTAGATTTGGAACGCGCGACGAAAATTACGGGTTCGCGGTTTGCGATTTTGAACGGCGCGGGCGCGCGACTCGAACGCGCTCTGGTTAATTTCATGCTCGACGTTCATACGCGCGAACACGGCTACACGGAAACTTTGCCGCCGTTTCTCGTAAATCGAAAATCGCTTTTCGGAACGAATCAACTGCCGAAATTTGAAGCCGATTTGTTTCACATTAAAGACGAAAGGGAACTCGCGCTGATTCCGACAGCGGAAGTTCCGGTGACGAATTATCACGCCGAAGAGATTTTGGAAGCAAAGGATTTGCCGAAATATTACGCCGCCTATTCGCCGTGTTTTCGTTCGGAAGCGGGAAGTTACGGGCGCGACACGCGCGGATTGATTCGTCAGCATCAATTTGAAAAAGTCGAATTGGTAAAATTGGCGATGCCGGAAAATTCCGCCGAAGAACACGAAAAACTGACGCAAAACGCCGAAACAATTTTGCAACTTCTCGGTTTGCCGTATCGAACCGTAGTTTTATCAACCGGCGATATGGGATTCGGCGCGACTAAAACTTACGACATCGAAGTTTGGCTGCCGAGTCAGAAAACCTACCGCGAGATTTCGAGCTGCTCGAACTGCGGCGATTTTCAGGCGCGGCGGATGAATCTGCGTTTCCGTCGCGCGGGCGGCGCAAAACCGGAATTCGTTCACACTTTAAACGGTTCGGGTTTAGCCGTCGGGCGAACCTGGATTGCCGTTCTGGAAAACTATCAACAGGCAAATGGTTCGGTTTTAATTCCCGAAATTCTTCAGCAGTATATGAACGGTCTTGAAAAAATTGAAGCGCGGTAGTTTTATTATTTTCAGAGGTTTTTAACGCAAAGGCGTAAAGTTTTAAAGCTAACAACATAAAAAGACGCGAGGTTTTTAAAAACCTCGCGTCTTTTTGCAGTCGTCTTGTTAGTTCACAAAACTAAAATTTAGGATTTGTTCCCGGAGTCGGAGTCGGACTAAAGCCCGGACTCGTGCCGGTTGCCGTGCTGTTTGCCGTTGAAGTATCGGCAGTTAAACCTTGCGCTTTTGCTTGGTCACCAATGGTTTTTTGCACTTCACCGGCGGCGTTTTTAACTTCGTCGGTGAGCGTTTTCTGCGCCTCACCCGCAACTTGTTTGACTTTATCAACGAGATCACCCGCCGCGTCTTGAGCTTTTGCCAGTAAATTATCCCGCGTTTCGCCGAGCAATTGACCTTCGTAACGGGTAGAAGGAATTGATAATCCAACCGCCGCGCCGAGAGCTAAAGCAACTGCTCCGACCGCCAACGGATTTTCCTCGATGTAATAATCATATTGCTCACGCGCCTGCGAACCGAATTCGCCGACTTTTTCGTAAGCATCGCTCGCCGCACTGCTGACACCGGAATATGCACTCGAAGCCGCATTTGAAACGCCCGAATAAGCATCGCCCGCCGCGCCCGTCACGCCTTCGTAAGCAGAACCGGCGACGTTGCCGACGCTTCCGATTGCGCTGCTCGCCGCTCCGCTGACGCTGTCATATGCGCTGCCTGCCGCATCGCCGATTTTGCCCGGTGCGGATTTCAAAGTTGAAAAATTATCCCGCGTCCGTCCGCGATAAATTTCTCTATTGTCGTCTTCATAACCTTTATAGCGATACGATTTGCCGCCTTTTTTCCCGTAAGCGTTTTGATACGCCAAAAGACCGACTCCCAAACCGATTAATACGAGCGGTAACGGATTGTTACGCGCTACTTTGCCTGCATCTGTTTTTGCTAACTTTGCCATAATATCTCCTACCTTCCCAAAAGTCGCGCCGTAGACGGAATCTTTCGCCGTTTCGAGCGCACTTGAAATATGTTCCGATACCTGTTCTTTAACTTGTTCTGAAATATTTGAAATACTCAGTTTTTCCTGAATAGCATCAATCGTTTCGCTCATATTGCTGCGAGTCGCTACGATCTGATCACGAATTTGATCCGTTTCGTCGGTTGAATCGTCGGTTTCGGAAACCGCATCTTCAGTAACTTCATCCGAAATCGAATAATCGCTCGAACGAGCTTCTAAAAATGAATCCTGCGACGCGCCCGCCATTGTCGAAACCGCATCCGGTTCATTAGTAGTTTCTAGCTCACTTGATTTTTCAGCCATTGTGCATCCTCCTTGATAGTTTCAACCGTTTCGTGCGGTGTTAAATCCGTGTTTTTAAGTTTGGCGAGCGCGTTCGTAATCAGCGTATAAGCGACGGCTCCGACAACCAGACCGACAATTGTTGCCGCAATCCAAGCCGATGTAATCAATTGCCAATCCGTCAACTTAGCGATAAGCTGCGCCAAACCGATAACGACCGCCGCCAAAATTACGAGCAAAGCCGTATAGCCGACCGCACCGCCGGCAACCAGATAGCCCACATTCGTGCCGACTTTGGTTGCCTTCTGCGTCAATTCGGTTTGTGCCAGAGCGACTTCCTGACGCACCAGAGTGCCGGTTTCGCTGGCGAGTTCGGAAAACAAATCACCGAGGCTTCGTTCTTCTTTAACAAGTTGCTGTTGTGCCATTGGTATTTCCTCCTGTTTTCCTTTTATGACGGATTAGTTGTTTTATTATCGCCAAAACTTGATTTAGTATCGGTCGTGCCGGTCGAACTCTTGTCCGAAATGCTTGATGTCGAACTATAATCCGTTGTGCCGATATTTGTTTTAGCGGTTTCGGATTTTGATTCTGGAAATTTTGCGCTTGTGCTTGAACTTCCAAAATCATTCGATTCAGCCGAATCATTTTTTGCTTTCAGCAAAGGCGTATTTAAGTTGCGACCTTTTAAGCCTTTTGACGAACTTTGACCCGAACCTGAACTCTTTAAAAATCTCGCTGCCAAAAGACCGACCGCAAAGGCTCCGCCGATAAATACAATCGGATTTTTGCGGGCAAATTTTTCAACGTCGCCGACCATTTCGCGGACATCATTGCGTTCAAAATAGTTGGAAACCTGCTCGATTTGTTTCGCTAAACTGTCACTATATTTTGCCGCCGTATCGGTTACGCCGGTTTGCTCATCAGTTTCACGAAGCGTCGAACTAACCTGTCGAATAGTATCGGCAACGCTCGTTAATCCGCTTGCCAAATCGGTTTTCTTTTCTTCGATTTTAGTCGTCGCTTTTTCAGCGGCGACACCATATGCTTGTCCGGCTGTGCTTTTTGCTTGATCAAGTAAACCTTTTGCCGTTTCTTTGGCAGAATCAAGATTTAATCCTTCAGCATCCGATTTGCTGCCGAATGATGAAGTATTATCCTTCGCCGACTGAGCAGAAGTCCCGCCGCCGAAATTTCCCGTTGATTTATCGTTTTGTGCTTCTTTATTTGTTTCGTTTATCATACATTTACCCCTTTCTCGAATTATTTTAATTAGTAAATCTTAAAAAATTTGAAGTGTTATTTTCAAACTTTTTCTTTGCAACTACAGTTATTAGGCAAAAACTTATCGGCTGAACCTTATATATTTATGTTCGTCTCCAATATTCAAATTACTTTTGGTAATTGAAACATGAGTTCACGTCACATATCATCTACATTTTAGTTGAAACAACGGCAAGCCTAATACTTAAAGACTTGCCGTTGTTTTCAAAAATCATAAAGCTCTAATTTTCAGATTAGAGTCGTCCAAACGGAGCATAAATTGTTCCGGTCGGCTGTAAAACGTCCTTGTCTTCCACGGTTACGAAAAGACCAAAATCAGTAAGTGCGGTTTCTCCGCGAATCTCAGATTCCTGACGTTCGCCCGTGTTAATTACCTGACCGATTTTCGTATATTCTTTGGTTGGTGAAACCGCCCAGAGAACATAGCGTTTTTGTTTCGGAGCCATTTTCATATCATCGAAACGCATTTTGATTTTTGTCAAACCCTGTTTGCTATTGTCAACGTATGCTTTTCCTTTTAATCCGGTCAATTCGCCTGCAAAATTCACTCTAATTTCCGTTTCGCCTTTTTCAAAACCCGAAACTCCGAGAAGCGGAACACTATAAATTGATGATACAGGAACACTTGCAGCTATTTGCTTTTCGTCCGACACACTACTTGACGGTCTGTTTGCAACAACCGCATAACCTTGCGGAACCGTGCTGCGGAAAATGACCGGAGTTGTCGGATCAATTGCCGTTAAACCTTCATTCGGCGAAAGAATAACCATAAATTGATTCATCGGCGTTGAAAACTCAGCCTTCGCCAAACCGTTTTCAACTATTACCGGACCTAAAAGCGTCGGCATTCCCGAGGGATCAACCGCATATGCATAAAAACTTTTTGCGTCGCCGGAGACTCCGTTCAGATCAACGTAAACCTTTGTTCCATCTGCCATTCGCATTACGCGAGCCGAACCTTTCGCACCCGCCATCGAAAGCGGAGTCAATTCAACTGTTACCTCTTTGCCGACCGGATATTCAATTACCGAGTATGAACCGTCAGTATTTTGGACAACCTCTGTTTTTTTCGTCGTTGTCGTAGTCGTCGTTTGTTGAGTTGTATCCTGCGCTACGGCGAATGATGAAAATGCGATTGATAAAACCAAACCGCTGCTAAACTTTAAAATATTTTTGTTTTTCATATATTTACTCCTTTTATGAAATCATAAAACCAAAATGAGCCTAAAAACCCCTGTGTGAAAAATTGTTCGCAAGGACTGTGCCAAAAAACGAAAAATATTTATTCGCAAGTTGTTTACGGAAGTTTTTATAAACATCAGACGATTGGATATGAGAAATTATCGGCGAAGATGTGTTAAATATGTATTAAATAAAGACAGTCGTTGTATGAGCCTGTCGAAAAACTATTTTTCGGTAGATTTTCTTTCGTGCAAACCGGCTTCGGCGATATTTGAAATCCAGCGAAACGCGCCCTTTACGCCGAGATGCTCAAACATTAGTTTGAAAACTTTCGGATGAATACGTGCGGTTTTCAATAAAAGCTTTTTGAATGAGGAGAATTTGATTCTGTCTTGAAACATTTCCTGGCTGATTTCCGCGTCCAAATGACTCAGGGCAGCCATCACCGCATTCATCGTTTCGTTGACGACCGAAGACTTGCTCTCCGGCATCGGACGCATAAATTCGGCGAGACTCGACATTTGCGCGACTCGCGGCTCGTAAGAGTTTATTTTCGACAAAGCTGTTTCCGCAAAATCGTCTTCAAGCAGCGAAAGTTCCGTCAAATCAGTCAGTTTTCGCAAATTCCGAACGTGCGAACCGAAACCGCAAAACGTCAGCGGACTCGATAAACCGGCAGCGTCACCGATTAGCAATACTCTGTCCGCCGCCGTTTTTTTGATGTTGTTCCAGCCGTGATGATGAACGCTAGGAATATAACCGAATACGGGTTTGACGACGCGCCACGCACCGTTTTTCGATTTGTATTCGGGGAGTTTTTCAAAATAATTTTCAAACAGGCGAAACAAAGATTTGTCGGCTTTCGATTCGACCGAATCGTAGAAAAAAAGATAAGTCGTGTATTCGTCCTTTTGCGAATTTCCGGCAAAACCTTCCCAGATTAACTGGCGATGATCGGCGGAATCTTCGGTCGAAACGAGAATCTCGCCGACGCTGAAATCAACTTCCTTTTCCGCAGTTCCGCGCTTGAAACCAGTGGCGACCGTCCCGACCGTCGGGCAAACGTGCGTGATTGATTTCCCCGCGTTTATTTGGCGCGAAACGGGCGAATTCGTTCCGGTCGCGTCAACGAAAAGTTTGGCGGAGTAAAGTTTTCGCGCTCCGGTTTTCGCTTCTTCGCATTCAATCAAAACCTTATCTTTCCGAACGTGAGCCTGAATAAACCGCAAATTGTTGATGATTTTCGATTCGGTTTTTTTTAGTTTTTTGACGGCGATTTCAAGCAGTTTGTCAGCTTCGACGGCAACGTCCAAAACATTCTCCATAAAAAGCGGCGGCGTTTTTATTTTTGAATTCCCGTCGAAAAACTTAACGAATCCGGTTTTGTAGCGGTTCGCTACCGCTTTTTCGATTTCGTCAATAGTAAAAAGTCCGGCTTTGACAAGTTCCTGCAATTCGGCATCGGAAATATTCCAGTCGCGGTGCGTTTTGCCGACCGTGTGCGCGTCGAAAACCAGAACTTTGCGGTTATGTTTGCAAGCCATCACCGCCGCGTGCAGAAGTCCCAAAGTTCCGCCCGCGTAGACGATTTCAAATTCGCCTTCGACGATTAAATTTTTCGGCGCGGAATCGAAAAAAATAACTTCTTCCGTTGCGTTCGGGTTTTCCCGGAAATCGTTCCAACGCTCTTCGATTTCCCAGATTCTTTTCAGCCACGCTTCACGGTTCGGCAAATACGCGAGATTTTCGACCAGTTGCGGAAATTGGCGGCGAATCTCGGCGAGGTTAAATTGTTTTTCCCGATTGTTCATTAACTATGTTTAGAGTCCAGCCTTTAGGCGGCTTTTCGATAGCGAAGCGATGCCGCTCAAAGGCGGGACTCCGAACCTTTCGCTTCATTCCAAAGCGCGTCCATTTCCGGCAAATTCGACTCTTCCAGAGTTTTTCCGTTTGATTTTAATTCTTTTTCGATAAACGCAAACCTTTGCCGAAATTTCCGGTTCGTCTTTTTCAAAGCCGTTTCCGCGTCAACGTCTAATTTTCGCGCCAGATTGACGATAACAAAAAGCAAATCGCCGATTTCTTCTTCGATGTTCCCGTTTTTTTCATTTTTCTCGATAGCTTCCTTCAATTCATCGGTTTCTTCGGTTAGTTTATCAAAAATCTGTTCGACGTTTTCCCAGTCGAATTTTACTTTCGCGACTTTTTTCGTCAGCTTTTGACCTTCGAGCAGCGCGGGAAAATGAACCGGAACATCTTCGAGAATCGAATTTTTCGCTTTTTCGACTTTGCCCGAAGCGGCGCGTTCATCTTTTTTGAGTTCGTCCCAATTACGCAAAACATCATCGGCAGTTTTTAGTTCTTTCTCGCCGAAAACGTGCGGATGCCGGAGAATCAGTTTTTCCGTCACGCCTTTGACAACTTCATCAATCGTAAAATCGCCTTTTTCAATTGCAATCGTCGAATGAAAAACGACCTGTAAAAGCACATCGCCGAGTTCTTCGCGTAAATTCGCGGTGTCGCCGGTCTGAGCGGCTTCCTGAATCGCGTCGAATGTTTCGTAACATTCTTCCAAAAGATACTGGGCTAAAGATGCGTAAGTTTGCTCGGCATCCCACGGACAGCCGCCCGGCGCACGAAGCCGCGCCATTACCGCAATCAGTTCATCGAAATTTTTTGACATATTTTTACAGTGTGAGCAGTAAGCGGTGAGCAGTAAGCAGTTTTTTCTGCTTACTGCTCACCGCTTACTCAATCTGATTTTGAATTCTTTTTCGTCAAAATGCTACTATCGAAATATCAATTTAGAAAATTTACAGGAAAAAATAATGACGGAAAGAGAAATAGAAAGAGAAGAAGAACAACCGGAAATAAAAGTTACCGACCGGCGCAAATTTAATCTTGACGGAAGCGTCCGCGAAGGCGTGGAAATCGCGCCGGAAAAGCCAAAGCCGGAAGTCAAAGCGGCTGAACCGCAAACGATTAGCGAAATCGAAACGCTGGTTACGGGAGATGACTACGCCGAATTCGCGCAAGATTCGGATGAAGTCGAGTTTGACGCAAACGATATTCCCGGCGCGGAAGACCCGGCGAGCTTCGTTAATTTCCTTTCGACGCTGGCGACTAACGCCGCCGCATCTTTGGGCGCGATGCCGCATCCGGCGACCGGACAACGAACGGTTGACCTTGAAACCGGAAAATACTGGCTCGACATTTTGGGAATGCTGACGGAAAAAACGAAAGGCAATCTTCACCCGCAGGAATCGCGTCTGCTCGACGGAATTCTAGGCGATTTGCGAATGCAATACGTCCAACTCGTCCGCGCAACCGAAGAAAAACTTAAACAGCAAGCCGCGAAAAAGTTTTCGGCAAGCGATATTCTTGGTAAGAAGTAGAGAGCAGAGAGTGGAGAGTGGAGAGGTAAAGATAAAGACTTTTCCTACTCTCCACTCTTCACTCTCTACTCTCTACTGTAATTATGAAGCTGACTTTTTTAGGAACGGGAACTTCGACCGGAGTTCCGTCAATCGGCTGCGAATGCGAAACTTGTCTTTCCGATAACCCGAAGGACAAGCGTTTGCGCGTTTCCGTTGTTATCGAACACGGCGGAAAAAAAATTCTCGTTGATACTTCGATTGATTTTCGCCAGCAAGCCTTACGCGCCCGCATCAAAAAACTCGACGCGGTTTTGATTACGCATTGTCACGTTGACCACGTTTTCGGACTCGACGACATTCGCCCGCTCAATTTTCGTTACGGCGCGATGGGAATCTACGCCGACGAACTCGCGTGGACGGATTTGCGCCGCATTTATCAATATATTTTTCAACCGACGCATTTCGGCGGTGGTCTGCCGCAGCTCATTCCGCACACCATCACAAAAAACGCGCCGTTCTGCATCGGCAGGGATTTGCTCGTCACGCCGCTCGAAGTCATTCACGGCAAATTGCCCGTCATCGCTTACCGCTTCAACGATTTCGCCTACGCGACGGATTTAAATTTCATCTCCGAAGAATCAATGAACGGCTTGCGCGATTTGGACGTTCTGGTTTTAGACTGCGTGCGAATCAAACCGCACGCGACGCATCTCGGCTTGCAGGAAGCACTCGAATACATCGAAAAATTAAAACCGAAACGCGCGTTTCTGACGCATTTAAATCACGACATCCTGCACGAACGCGATTCGGCATTGCTGCCTGATAATGTGCGGTTTGCACACGATGAATTGGTGGTCGAAAGTTAATTTTTATTTTCTGAAACAACCGAAAAGAGATAATATTTTTATATGCTGAATAAATATATTCAAAAAGCACTGCACAAAGCGAAATACGAAATTCTTTCTGACGACAACACTTTTTACGGCGAAATCCCGGAATTTCAGGGCGTTTACGCCAACGCCGCGACGCTCGAAGACTGCCGCGACGAACTCGCTGAAGTTCTGGAAGAATGGATATTCTTTCGGCTGTCAAAAAATCTGCCGTTGCCGGTCGTTGACGGTTTGCAGTTATCAATTCAAAAAGTCGCCTGATGCCGCCGCTTGCCCCGATAAAACGCAAAGATTTAATTCGTTATTTTCGCCGACTCGGTTTCGACGGACCGTATTCGGGCGGAAATCATCAGTTTATGGCGAAGGACGACTTTTTCGTGCGAATCCCGAATCCGCATCAAAGCGACATCAGCAAAGAATTATTGATTCGTATTCTAAAACAAGCCGGAATTGAGCGTCAGGACTGGGAAAAACTTTAAATATCGTTGCTGCCGCTATGAATCTGAAAGGTTGTAAATTAATTGAAATCTGTGCCGAAATAAAAGATGATTTCTGCGAATTAGCGGCTGAAGGAATATCGACAAATGAAACTCCGTATATAAATTGGGACGGAGATTTTGAAGATTATCTGAGGCGTATGCATATTCTGGCGAAAGGCGAAAATCTGCCTGCCGATGAAGTTCCGAGAAACACATACTTTCTATTTTGCGGCGGAAAAATAATCGGACGCAGTGAAATTCGCACCAGATTAACTCCCGAACTCGAAATCAGAGGACACATCGGCGCGGACATCCGGCGTTCCGAAAGAAAAAAAGGTTACGGAACGCTGATATTGATGTTGACATTGGAAAAAGCCAGAGAGTTGGGACTTAAAAAAGTTCTGGTAGGCTGTAATAAACAAAATGTCCCTTCGGCAAAAACCATCGAAAAATGCGGCGGCATTCTGGAAAAGCAAGTAACGAGCGGGGAATCGGGGACAATATCTTGTCTTTATTGGATCGAGTTATGAAAATTTTTCACGGAACTGACAATGCCGGAATCTTGCGCGGAACGGTTTTGACGCTTGGCGTTTTTGACGGGCTTCATCTCGGTCATCAGATGATTATGGAAACTGTCGTGAGCCGCGCCGGATTTGTTCGCGCCGTGCCGACGGCGATAACTTTTGACCCGCATCCGCGAGCCGTGCTTTATCCTGAAAACGCGCCGCCGCTTTTGCAGACTCTCGACCAAAGACTTGCCAATTTTGAATTTTTGGGAATCGAGCAGGCAATCGTCGTTCGGTTCGATGTGAATTTTGCGGCGCAGGACGCGGAAATTTTTCTGCGCGACATCGTTCACGAACGCTTGCAGGCAAAGGAAGTTTACCTCGGAAAAGGCTTCGCCTTCGGCAAAAGTCGCGCGGGAAATATCGAATTGTTGAAAAAAATGAGCGCGGAACTCGGATTTTTTGCCGACGAAGTGCCGGAAGTCTGTTTGCGCGAATCCAGAATTTCGTCATCGAAAATCCGGCAGCTTTTAGCCGACGGACGGGTAAATCTCGCGCGGCGGATGCTCGGACGACCTTACGGTGTTGAAGGTCAGATCGTTCACGGTTTCGAGCGCGGACGGACAATCGGTTTTCCGACCGCAAATCTGAAACCGACCAACCGCGTTATTCCGAAATACGGCGTTTACGCGACGGCGACTTTGATAAATAACGAATGGCGGCGCAGCATTACGAATGTCGGTGTGCGCCCGACTTTTGAAGGCGATAAAGAGCCTTCGATTGAAAGCTATGTTTTCGATTTCGACGGCGATCTCTACGGCGACGTTTTGCGCGTCCGTTTTCTGCACCGCATCCGCGACGAAAAAAAGTTCGACGGCATCGCGGAATTAAAAGCGCAAATCGAAAGGGATACGAACCGCGCTCTGAACTATTTTTCGCGGGGCGGCGTAAGGAATATGTTAGATTTAGCGTGAGGTGAAGGTTATGGATATTACGATTACGGTTTCGGAAAAAGCCGAACAAAAAATTCGTCGGCAGGCGGCAAAAAACGGAAAAAATGTGAAGGACTTCGTCGGCAAATTTGTCGAGGAAGTTTTGGAAGAAAAATTTCCCGAAACGATTGAAGATAGAGCCGACGCAAACGGAAATGTCGAAGGTAAAAGAGAACGCAAACATAATCTGCTGAAATTTGCCGGAATGTTTTCGAGCGGCAAAACAGATACGTCTGAGCGAATGCACGAAATTTTGTATTCAGAAGACTTCGATCCGGCGGAGGGTTTCAGCGTCAAATGAAACCTTGTTTGATGGATTCGGGATTTTTATATGCTCTCGTTGACGAAACGGACAGACACAGCCGAGCGGTCAAGAATTCTTTGCGTGAAAATTACGGAGAAGTGATTTTGCCTGTTCCGGCGATCACCGAAACGGCGCATTTTGTTTTGAAAAATCTCGGAGCGGCGGCTTTGGCAAATTTTGTGGAAGATTTGCCGGAGATGAACCTGATTTTTGAAACGCCGCTTGCCGGAGATTACAAACGCGCCGCCGATATTCTCCGCAAATACAACGACGCGAATATTGATTTTGTTGATGCCGTCATTGTGGCGATTGCCGAACGGCTCGATATTACAAGCATTTTAACCGTTGACCGCCGTCATTTCGGCGCGTTCAAACCGCTACATTGCGCGGCTTTCGAGATTTTGCCGTAAATTATAGAGACAAAGAAAAAATCGCTTGCGGCATCGAAAACTTTTCATAATTTTATCAAAGATTCTATAAAATGAACGATTTAACAAACACGCAGGGTTTAGCACTAAAAGAAAAAACGATTGAGCCGATTTTGGAAAACGGGAACGGGAATCACGCGCTTTTGCCGCCGAAAAACACGCCAATTTCAAAACAAATCTCGAACGAAGATTTGATCGCCGAAGAAAAACTTCTGCTCGAACGGGAAACGGAAGTTGAAAAAAATTATGAAGGCTGGCGCGGGTATTTGCGGCTTTTTCACGTTGGGAAGGTCATCGGAATGCTTGCGCTTTATCTTTTCCTCGATCAATACGACGTTCATCACGCGCAGCATTTGAAACACGCCGAAACGCGAATGGCGACGGCAAAAAGATTGACGTGGCTGGCGATTTTAGGCGAAAAGTTTTATCAAACGAATCTCGCATTCTTTCACGATTTGATGCTGCTGTTGCGCCGCTTTTTTGTCGGCGGCGAAACAAACAAAGAATTAAATCACGAAAAACAAGCCGTGTGGCTAAAGGAGAATCTCATCGAACTCGGTCCGACGTTTATTAAATTGGGACAATCTCTCGGAACACGCGCCGACCTTTTGCCGCTGCCGTTTGTCAAAGCACTCGGCGAATTGCAGGACAGTGTGCCGTCGTTTCCGAATTCTATCGCGTTTGCCCGAATCGAAAAGGAATTGGGACGAAAAATCTCGGAAGTTTACGCAGAATTCGATGTCGAACCGATTGCCGCGGCGAGTTTAGGACAAGTTTATCGCGCCAAACTTTTCACCGGCGAAGAAGTGGCGGTGAAGGTTCAGCGTCCGAATCTGACGGCGACGATCAAAGGCGACTTTGAGATTCTGCGGAAAATCGTAAAATTCGCCGGACGTTTTCCGTCTTTGAATGAAAACGCGGATTGGGCGGGAATGCTCCGCGAATTTGACGAAACGATTCACGAAGAAATGGATTATGCGGCGGAAGGTCGCAACGCCGAACGCTTTACCGAAAACTTTAAAGACTGGACGAATGTTCACGTTCCGAAAATTTACTGGAACGCGACGACCGAAAAAGTTATCACGATGGAATTTATTCACGGCGATAAAGTGACGGCTCTGGAAGACTTAAAATCCAGAAATGTTTCGCCGGAAAAAGTAAATCGTCTGCTGATTCGCACATATTTAAAACAGCTTTTGGAAGACGGCTTTTTTCACGCCGACCCGCATCCGGGCAATCTTCTGGTGATGCCTGACGGACGGCTTGCGTTTTTCGATTTCGGAATGGTCGGCAGAATTACGCCGCAATTACAGTCGAAAATGATTGACGCATTTTTCCACGTTGTCGCCAAAGACCCGGCGGGAATCGCGCAGGATTTGATTGATCTCGACTTTATGAAACCCGGCTCAAATGCCGATGCAGTGCGTCCGGTCGTCGAAAAAATGTTCGAGTTTCATTTGAATTTGAAACTCAAAGACGTGAATTTTAAAGAACTGACCTACGATTTAGCCGACGTAATGTATGATTATCCGTTTCGTCTGCCCTCGAATTTTACATACATTATGCGCGCTTTGATGACGCTCGAAGGCATCGGAATTATCACCGACCCGGAATTTAATTTCTTTGAAACGGCGAAACCTTACGCCAAAGAATTTATGTTCAAACGCGAAGGCAAAGATTTGCGGAAACTCTTGACCGACAAACTTTTAGGACGCGACACGCCCGACGGCAAAATTGATTTGGACAGAACCTGGAAACTGGCGAAGATGGCGTTTAAGACGGTTTGGAATACAAAGAAATAAGGTTATAATTCGCAAATATGAGCGTGAACATCGAAACAACTCGAACGAAAGATAAATTGTTGATCTCCATTCCGACGAAAAATATGAAAGCGGAAGAAATTGACGATTTTCTTTTGTTTTTCAAGACCGAATTCGCCGTTCGTAATAGCGAGATGACCGCCGAACAAGCCGAAGAAAGTTCCGAAGAAATAAAATCCGCTTGGTGGAAAAAGAATAAACATCGTATCAAGAAAATGATTGCCGAAAATGAATGAAATTATCGTTACCGATGCGAATATCATCATTTTGGCTTTGGTTTCAGGCAGTCGGCAAGTCCGGCGAACTCTTTAAGCACACACCGAAAATTCAGAAAGCGACTAAACTTTCAAAAGATGAAATTTTAGAATTGCTTTCCTCAATCATCAATCAAATAAAATTTTATGAGGAAGATTTAATTTCGGTCGGTAATTGGGTGGAAGCGTTTCGCCTTTGTCGAGATGTTGACGAAAAAGATACGCCGTATGTTGCTCTTGCTTTGGAACTTGATGCAAAACTATGGACTAAAGATAATGAGTTAAAAATTGGTTTAAGGAGTAAAGGTTTTGATAAATTTTATCAATCTGAATAAATAGTCATGAAATTTTTCATTCTAACTTTTATTTTTATTCAA
>JALYQJ010000524.1 GCA_030855875.1 Acidobacteriota bacterium | reverse complement strand
CCAGATTCCAGATTCCAGATTCCAGATTCCAGATTCCA
This sequence comes from Acidobacteriota bacterium, assembly GCA_030855875.1. Taxonomy (GTDB): domain Bacteria; phylum Acidobacteriota; class Blastocatellia; order Pyrinomonadales; family Pyrinomonadaceae; genus SXVE01. Next base: position 6,921 of record JALYQJ010000524.1, on the reverse strand, counting down.
GATTCCAGATTCCAGATTCCAGATTCCAGATTCCAGATTCCAGATTATAAATCGAGTCTATCTGAAATTTGGAATTTGGAATTTGGAATCTGGAATTAAAACTCCTCCGCCATTTCAATCGCCTTCATCAAAGCGCGGGCTTTGTTGATCGTTTCCTCATATTCGCTTTCGGGAACGGAATCCGCGACGATTCCCGCGCCTGCCTGAATCGAAGCGGTTTGATTTTCTAATTTAATCGTGCGAATCGCAATGCAGGTGTCGAGATTTTCGGCGTAATCAATATAACCGATTGCGCCCGCGTAAACGCCTCTTGCGGTCGGTTCGAGTTCGTCAATAATCTGCATTGCGCGAACTTTCGGCGCACCCGAAACCGTTCCGGCGGGAAAGCACGAAGCGAGCGCGTCGAAGCGGTCGAGATCGTTTTTCAAAGTTGATTTCAAACTTGTAACGAGATGCTGAACGTGCGAATATTTCTCGACTTTCATCAGTTCTTCGACTTCGACCGAGCCGAATTCGGAAACCCGCCCCAAATCGTTTCTGCCCAGATCAACGAGCATAATATGTTCGGCGACTTCTTTAATGTCGGCGCGTAAATCTTCGGCTAAAATCGCGTCTTCCGCATCGCTCGCGCCGCGCTTTCGTGTTCCGGCAATCGGGCGGTATTCGAGTTCTTTGTCGTGACAGCGAACGAGCATTTCGGGCGACGCGCCGATCAAAGTTGAAACGCCGAGTTTGACGTAAAACATATATGGTGAAGGGTTTGTCGTCCGCAAGGCGCGGTAAATATTAATCGCTTCGGCAGAAGTTTGCCGCTCGAACTTCTGCGAAAGCACGACTTGATAACAATCGCCCGCGAGAATTTTTTCTTTGATTTCCTCGACCGCTTTGAGAAAATCCGCTTCCGCCCAATTTGATGTAAATTGACTCGATTCATTTAGAGGCGAAAGCCCGTGCGTAAGCAAGGGCGCGAAATCCGTCTGCAAAAGCCTTTCAATTCTTTCTGTTTCCTGACACGCTTCATCATAAAGAGCGCGTAATTTCGCCGCGTCGCCTTCGGCTTCGCCGGTAAAAACCGTCGAAACGATTTCGATTCTCTGCCGCAAACGGTCGAAAACCAGAATATTACGAAAAAACATCCAAACCGCATCGTCCGATTCGTAACTTTTTCCGTTTTCCAAAGTTTTTTCAAACCAACGCGCCGCGTCATATGCGAGAAAACCGATTGCGCCGCCGCAGAGAGGCGGAAGACTTTCCCGAAATGCGAGTTTGTTTTCGGCGAAATGCGAACGCAGAAAATCGAATAATTTTACATCCGGCAGAATTTTCGCTTCGTTCGCCCGTTCGACAATGGTTTCGGAATTGCGCGAGCGAACCGTCATAAACGGATTTGCCGCAAGAAAAGAATAACGCGCCAGACGTTCGCCGCCTTCGATTGATTCAAACAAAAAGGCTTGTTCCGCCGTGCCGCAAACGCGCAGAAACGCGCCGACCGGCGTGTGCAAATCAGCCAAAACGACGCGCACGACCGGCACGACGTTGCCTTTTTCGGCTTCCGCCAGAAAATCTTCGTAAGTTTTCGGAGCAAGTTCAATCATCGAGAAATTTACATAGAGAAATTTAATGGTAAAGGGAAAATCGGTAAAAACGCAAAACTATAAACCGAAAACAGCAAATTAAAAATAATTTTGGCGGCAACTTAAATAAAAGTCGGAGAAATGGGACGCGGAAAAACGCGGATTTGGCGGATCAGCGCGGGTATGATTTAAAAATCGTATCAATCCGTTGAACGAGCGAAAATCTGTGTTCTATTGCTTATTTTAAAGTTTCTAAAAATGGATTTTTTTGATTTTTGTATCAATTGGTTCGCCGCCAAAATTTCCTGTTTACTATTTTCGCTTTAACCTTTAATATTTACCTGCTGATTTTTAAGGAGTTTTATAAAATGTATCGAAAATTACTATTGCCTTTTTTATTGATTTTATTTGTCCAAATCACTTTTGCACAAACAATCGAAACGAAAATTGTACCAAAGACCGAAACGGAAATTTCCGCCGAGTTGAAAAAACAGGCGGTCGAATTTTTGCGCGAATCGGCGGGTGAAGTCGGCAATATGCGGACGCTCGAAAACCGAATCAGTTTCGCGTCGGAAATGGCGAGTTTGATGTGGTTTCACGACGAAAAAGAAGCGCGAACAATGATGAACGCCGTCGTCGGCGATTTCAAACAGCTGCTTGTGCAGTATGATTCGCAGATAAACGCTTCGGGAATCGAACTCGGCGGCGACGAACATTATTACGGCGGATTTTTGGGCGGCGGCGACCAGAGCGATAAAGCGCGGCTAATGAGAAAGCTCGCCAAAGCGATGTCGGTGCGGCAGCAGATGACTTTGAGCATCGCCGAACACGATCCGCAATACGCGCTCGATTTTTATACGGGCAGTTTGCTGACGTTTTCCAATCCACAGGTTCGCAAGCGGTTTGAAGAACAGGACAAATATTTTGAAGCGCGGCTGGTGAATGAAATCGCGGCAAAAGACGCGGGCAAAGCGTTGGAATTAGGACGCAAATCTCTGGCGAAAGGCTTGAATTACGGTCATATCGAACTGCTCAAAAAAATCTACGAAAAAGATGCTGACAAAGGCGCGGTTTTTGCCGAAGAAATCGCCGGAAAACTTAAAGACGGAAAAGTCGGAGCCGACGATTTTTATATACTCGGCGCGGCTTTCCGGTTGGGCGCGGACAATTACGACAAAGCGAAAAAAGACAACAAAAAGCCGATGTTTACCGAGCAGAATTTGCGCGATTTAGCCGAATTGACGGCGCAGGGCGTTTTAAAACGCGCCGATTCGCCGGAAGGCAGAGTTTCGGAATATCTCGGAGCGATAGAAAAATACGCGCCGTCGCGCGCCGTCCAGATTCGCGCTAAAACAGCGGCGGACAAAATGCAGCGCGTCGCGGCTGGTACGGATGGACCGATAGTTATGTCGGCAGAAGGCATTGCAGTTTCCGGTCCGCCGCCACCGCCGCGCCCCGCTCCTCCGGGCGGACAAAACGAAAAAAACGAGCAGGAAGAAATGATGAAAAGCCTGCAAACTCTCGGTAAAAAAGAACTGCCGAAAGAACAACGCGAGAAAGTTATCGCTCAGGCGCGAAAAATTATCGCCGCCACGCCGAACCGACTGGAGAAAATCGCCGCGCTCGCCGCGCTCGCCGGAACTATCTCCAAGCTCGGTGACAAGGAACTCGCCGATGAAATTATGAAAGACGCGCAAGGTTTGCTGGTTTCCTCGCCGAAAAATTATCAGGATTTTATGGAAGTCTGGATTTTAGCGAGCGGTTTCGCGCAAACCGACGCGGAAAAAGCGTTTCCGGTTTTGGACGATACGATTTTCCGGCTCAACGAAACAATTTCCGCCTTCGTCAAAGTCGGCGAATTTATAGACCTTTCCGGCGAAATGATCGAAGACGGCGAAGTGCAGGTCGGCAGTTTCGGTGGTTCGATGGTGAAAGAATTGACGCGCAGTTTGGGAATGGCGGATGTCACGATTCTCAGTCTGGCGAAAGCGGATTTTGCGAAAACAAAAGCCCTGACCGATAAATTTGAACGTCAGGAAGTCCGCATCTTGGCGAAAATGCTCGTCTTGCGGGCGATTTTAGGCGACAAAAAAAAGCCGACGGAAGAGAATTAACCACAAAAGGCACAAAAATCGCAAAAAAACTGGAAGAAAATTAGCCACGAATTACACGAATTTTCACGAATTATATTTTGCTTTAAATTCGTGAAAATTCGTGTAATTCGTGGCTAAAACTTTTTGTGATATTTGTGCCTTTTTGTGGCAAGCTATCCAAAGCTCGTTCCCAAAAGCCATTGTCCGCCGTCAACGACCAGAGTTACGCCGTTGATGTAGCTTGCCGCGTCGGAAGTCAAAAACAAAGCCGCGTTTTCGATGTCTTTAATGCGCCCGAACCTTTGCAGGGGAATTCGTTTTACCAGTTTTTCCTTCAAAGGTTCGGGAACAAGTCTTTGCATTCCTTCGGTGTCGGCAATCGGTCCAGGCGCGATGCCGTTGACGCGGATTCCGTATCTGCCCCATTCGACCGAAAGATTGCGCGTGATCGCGTCAACTCCGGCTTTTGCCGCCGAAACGTGAATCTGCATCGGCGTGGCGAGATAATGCAAAGTCGCGGAAATATTCAAAATCTGACCTTTCGATTTTTTCAACTCTTCAAACGCGGCGCGGCAGACGTTAAAAGTTCCCTTTGCGTCAATATCTACGACCGTTCCGAAACCGTTCGGCGATAATTCTTCGGCTTTGCACAAAAAATTTCCCGCCGCGCCGTTGACGACAATATCAATCGCGCCGTAATGCGCGACGGTTTGCGCGATGGCGTTTTCAACCGCCGCATAATCGCGCACGTCTGCAATGACCGTAAAACATTCGCCGCCGCTGGATTCTATAACCGATTTCATCTGTTCGAGATTTTCGGCTTTGCGCGAAGTAATCGCCAGTTTCGCGCCCGCTTCGGCGAAAGCGCGAGCCACGCCGCCCGTGATTCCGGTTCCGCCGCCGGTTACAAACGCGACTTTACCCTGTAAAATGTTATCTGCGAAAATTTTGTCCATAATAGTTCCGAAATTTTATCATAAAAGAAATGAAACCACAGATTTGCACAGATAAACACAGATTTTTTACAAGAAATCTCAAGAATAATTTTAATAAAATCTTTTTTCTATCCGTGTTTATCTGTGCAAATCTGTGGTTAATTTTCCTTTTTTCCTGCAATTCACAGCCGTCGGATTTACGTGCGCTTGCGCCCGCCGAAACACTCGTTTATCTGGAAACTAACGATTTGAGCAAGACGCTCGACGCATTGACCGAAAATAAAGCGTTTGAAACATTGGCAAAAAATAAACCGGATTTCTCCGCGCTCGAAAAAATGCAGCTCGCTATTGCCGTCACCGGATTTGAAACTTCCGAACAGCAGGTGACGACCGAAAACGCGGTTCTGAATTTTAAACCGCGATTTGTCGCCATCGCCGAAACTCACGCCTGGAACTGGCAAACGCTGAAATTTACCGAAAATAAATTGGGCGAATTCGTCAATGAAACTTACGGCGGCGAAGTTTCATTGAAAAAGATTGATAAAAACGGCGGAAAATTTTTCGTTTGGACGGCAAAAGACGGACGCAAAGTTTTTGCTTTCGTGCGGAACAGCCGCATTTACTTCGGCAACGACGAATCGGCAATCGAGAAATGTTTAGCCGTCGGGCGCGGCGAAGCCGACAGTTTGGCAAAAAGCGGTAAGAACTTTGAAAATGCGAAAGACGCGCTCGCTTTCGGTTACGTTTCCGGTGACGGAATCGCGCAAATCGCCAATCTCGTCGGCGTTTCGGCGGCAATCGAAGCGAGCGACGAAGACGCGGGCAGAAGTTTTATCGCCGAAGTTTTGCCGCCGCTTTTGCGAAATTCAGTCAAAGAAATTTTCTGGACGGCGACGAAATCAAATAATGGAATCGAAGACAAATATTCGATAACGACCGCACCGGAAGTTTCTTCCGTTTTTAAGGAAACACTCGTTCCGCCCACTAAAAATCAAACAAATTCGGCGGAGTTTCTGCCGCCGGAAATTTTCGGCGCAACTCGATACAATTTGAAAAATCCGCAAATCGCGTGGCGCAGTTTGCTTCTCGTCGCGGCAAAACAAACCGACGCTCTGAGCGGAAAAATTCTAATCGAATTTTCGGATAGTTTGCTCGCCGCTTACGGCGTTTCCGATGCCGAAACCTTTATTTCGGCGATTGATTCGGACATTCTAACCGCCCAATTCGATGCCGAAGGCGAAAAGCCGGTCGTGATTGTCGGCGTAAAAGACTCAACGAATTTGAAAAAATCCATCGCCGAAATAAATTTCAAAATTCCGGGCGAAAAACAGGAAAACGCCGAAATCTGGAAATCGGAAGACGGCGAAATCGCGGCGGCTTTCACCGAAAATAAATTGATTTTGGGCGATACCGAAAGCGTTTTGAATTGTTTGCAAGCCAAAAAAAACAAGCGTACTTTTACCGGAAACGCGCTTTACAAAACTTTTATCGAGGGCGATTCGGTCGCCGCGACATTCGGTAAAGATGATAATTCGGCGGAAAAAATCGTCAAAGTTCTGACAGAAACAAAAACGGAAAATCAGCGCGTTGTGACAAATTACATAACCAAAACCCGCGTCATCGAAAAGGGAATCGAACGCAAAACCGTTTCGCCTTTCGGTTTAATCGGAACGATTTTGGAGCAATTTGAAAGATAAATAGCCACAAAAAGGCACAAAAGCCGCTAAAGATTAATCCACGAAGAAAAAGAATAGAACACGAATACAGATTTAAGACAGATTGCACGAATTTTTAAGAAAAATTATCCGTATCAATCCGTGCTTTTTCCGCGTAAATCCGTGTCCTAATTCTTTTTGAGAATTTTGTGCCTTTTTGTGGCTATTTCCTTTTTGCGTTCCTCTTAAATTTTTTAACATTTCGCTCAATCCAACTTTCCGCTTCTTCAAAATATTGAAACTTGCGTTCGTTGCGGCGAAATTGCGGCGTGTGATTATATCGCCGACCGTCGCGGTGTTCGGTCGGATGGAAAATGTGCAGCATTTCGTGAAAAACGACGTATTCGACGACGAACGGCGGCACTTTTTTATCGTCGAGTGATTTGCTGATAATAATGGTTTCGTGTGTTGAGTCGTGATGACCTAAAATGCGGTAAGTTTTTTTTGCTGACCAGCTTAAAACCGGCTTCGGTAATTTGTCCTGAAAATAGTTTCGGTTCAGTCGCGCGAAAATTTCTTCCAAATCGTAAAAATCGCCGTTTGCCGAAGAAATAATTTTTCGTCCGCGAACACGTTTATTTTCCGTCGCAAGTGCGCGGATTTC
>JALYQJ010000516.1 GCA_030855875.1 Acidobacteriota bacterium | reverse complement strand
GCAGATTTTCCTTCTGCAAATTGCGGATGATGCGGCGACCGACGCGACCCGCGCCGCAAACGATGTAATGATTTTTTAATTTGTCCATTTCTCTGAATTTTCGTCGTGAATCGAGTGCTTCGACGATCTCCGACTGAATTACTAACTGTGCCAAAACCGTCAAAGCATAAAGCACCGTTCCCGCGCCCGAAAGCATAAAAACGATGGCGAAAATTTTTCCGGCAACGGTTTTCGGCGGAATATCGCCGTAACCGACGGTCGTGACGGTTTCCGTCGCCATATAAAAACTGTCGAGCCAATTCCAGCCTTCAAAGTAACGAAACCCCGTCGCGCCGAAAACGAGCATCGAGAGTATCGTCAGACTCGCAAACAAAAGTCGTCGTCGCGTAATTTTGGAAAGCGTCGTGAAAAGATTCATAAATACCGGGAGCGCGGACATCCGTGTCCGCATTGTCGCCGAAAGGCGATGAAAAAGTTTCAAGCAAATGCAGCATTGAATATAATCGAAGCGTTTTTCATCGCTTACGCGATATTGCGGACACGGATGTCCGCGCTCCGACAGAAAACACTAGACATTACCGAACAAAAACTTATAAAATTTAAAAGGGCAACTTCCTTCATCTAATTTCTCACTAAATTTAATCGAACAACCTGAAAATGCCAAACGAAGTTTTTATTAAAAGCAAAAAATCGAAGCTGCCTCCGAAATACTGGGTAAAGAAAAACCGCGTAAATTCATTTCAAACGCCGCCGCCGCCGCTGTATCGCCGCGTTCTGCGGTTCTTTTTCAATCCGCTGAGTTTTGCGCTCTACGCGCTTTTTATTCTCGGAATCGCATTGACGATCACGTATTTCTGGTTTGAATATTCCGAGCGGATTGACCGGAGGCTTTTGAGCGGACAGGTTTATACGGCATCGGCGGGAATTTATTCCGCGCCGAAAACTTTGAAAAGCGGCGAAAATATCACGCCCGCCGATTTGGTAAATTATCTAAAGACAGCCGGATATATCGAAAAGAATAGTCAGGCTGACGTTTCGCGCAGTCGGTATCAGGCAGGCGAAAACACAGTTGAAATCGAACCCGGAATTACCGGAACGATTGACGACGTAAGAGTTTTCCCCGCGCTTTCGGTTAAATTCGATAAAACCGGCAAATCGGTTAAAACAATCGTAGATAAAGCGACGGAAAAAACAATTGACAAGGCGCAAATCGAACCGAAAATTTTAAGCTCGATTGCCGAAGAAGGCGACGGGCGGCGCAAAACCATCACTTTTAACGATTTGCCTCAGAATCTCATCAAATCAATTACCGTTACGGAAGACCGCGCTTTTTTCGAGCATTACGGCGTAAACTTTCGCGGCATCGCCCGCGCCGCGTGGCGGCGTTACGAACTTGAAGAAGACAATTCGCCGATTGCCAATCAAGGCGGTTCTTCGATTACGCAGCAGCTTGTGAAAAATCTCTGGCTTAACCGCGAACAGACTTTGACGCGCAAAATCAAGGAAGCCTTTATGTCGGTGATTCTGGAAACGCGGCTGTCGAAGGAAGAAATTTTCACGCTTTACGTCAACCAGATTTATCTCGGACAACAGGCGGGCGTTTCGATCTACGGAGTCGGCGAAGCGTCGAACGCTTATTTCGGCAAAGACGTTTCGCAATTGACTTTGCCGGAAACGGCTTTTCTCGCTGGAATCATTCGCAGCCCGAACCGCTATAATCCATATAAAAATCTCGAAAAAGTGACCGAACGGCGCAATCAGGTTTTGGATTCGATGACCCAAACGGGCAATATTTCTTTTCAGGAATCCGAACAGGCTAGAAAAACAAAACTCGAATTAAGACAAATATCAACCGGCAAAGATTTACAGGGAATGCCGTATTTTTCGCAATACGCGATTGACGAACTGCCAAAAGTTATCAACGACGCGGAAGCTGTCAAACATCTGCGCGTTTATACGACGATTGACCCGGATTTGCAGCGCATCGCTTACGAAACCGTCAATAAAAGATTGGAGAAACTCGAAAAGTATTTTCCGAAAAAGCCGAAGGGAAGTCTGCAAGCCGCGCTCGTCGCCATTCGTCCGAAAACCGGCGAGATCGTGGCGATGGTCGGCGGACGCAATTTTTTGGAAAATCAGTTTAACCGCGCGACCGACGCGATGCGGCAGCCCGGTTCGGTTTTCAAACCGTTCGTTTACGCGACCGCGATAAATTCGGCTTACGAAGGCAATTCTTCGATTTACACCGCCGCCAGCATTTTCAAAGACGAGAAAAAAGTTTTCACGTTTGGCTCGGACACTTACGCGCCGAACAACTACGGCGACACTTTTTCAAACAAGGAAATCAGTTTGCGCGACGCGCTCGTCAAAAGCAAAAACACAATTACGGTTGATCTCGGAATGCAGCTCAACATCGGCAAAGTGATGAATCTCGCCAATAAAGCCGGGTTGCCGAAAGTCGAAAAAGCGTATCCTTCGATGGCTCTCGGAACGGCGGAAGCAACACCTTTGCAGATTGCGACCGGCTACACGATTTTTGCGAATATGGGCGA
>JALYQJ010000514.1 GCA_030855875.1 Acidobacteriota bacterium | reverse complement strand
GGCGATTATATTTATACTTCGTCAAAAGCGACGCTTTCGGGAACCGCTGTTTCCAATTTTGACGGCGACGGTAAATCCGACATTGCCGTTTTCCGCCCGTCAACCGGCGTTTGGTATAGTCTCGACGCAGGAAATAACAGCTCGCAAATTTCTTTCGGACTGAATGGCGACAAAATTGCTCCGGGCGATTACGACGGCGACGGCAAAACCGATTTCGCCGTGTTTCGACCTTCAAACGGCGCGTGGTATCTGCAAAGAAGCACCGCCGGATTCGTCGCCGTATCGTTTGGTTTAAACGGCGACATTCCGGTCGCAGGCGATTATGACGGCGACTTAAAAACCGACATTGCCGTATTTCGTCCGTCAACCGGCATTTGGTATATTTTGCGAAGTTCTGACGCTGCCGTCGATATTAGATATTTTGGCTTGAACGGCGATAAGCCGGTGCCGGGAGATTACGACGCGGACGGCAAAACCGATATTGCGCTCTGGCGACCGTCCGACGGCGTTTGGTATATTACCGGCAGCGCGAGCGGTTTTTATGCCGTTAAATTCGGGTTAAGCGGTGATAAGCCGGTGCAGGGCGATTACGACGGCGACGGCAAAATTGACATCGCCGTTTGGCGACCGTCAAACAGAGTTTGGTATCTGCTCGGCTCAAGACAGGGATTTTCAGCGGTCACGTTCGGTCTGTCCGACGACAAACCCGCGCCCGCCGATTACGACGGCGACGGCAAAACCGACGTGGCGATTTATCGCAGCGGAGTTTGGTATATTTTGCGGAGTTCGGACAATTCGTTTTCCGTCATTTCATTCGGAATCGGCGGAGATGTTCCGGTTCCGAGCGGTTACATTCCCGAATAACAAAAAAAGAAATTCGAGTTCTAAATTTCTAAAGCGATAATATTTTTGTCATTAACTTTAGAAATTTAGAACTCGAATTTCTTTAAACCCACTTTACAAATTCGTGACGGCAGTCCGAATCTTAAAGCGAGTTCCGTTTAGCTTCAGAAATCTCCCTGCCTTAGTTGTCGAATTTTTGATAATGAGGCGGCATTTCAGACGGAATATTTTTACTTCATACGGTCATATCAACCGGATATAAAAAATTTTAGGTTCTAAATTTTCATTTCAATTAAATTTAGAGGAATCATCTAATCTCTGTTTTTAACAAGTTCTTACCGGCGAACTTCGCGCCAGCTAATGTTAGTTACGCCGCCGCCGATGCTACCGTCAACGATGAACGTGGGATTCCCGGATATTTTCATATAACCTGAATCCAGCGGAACGAGATTAAATCCTCCGGGCGAAAGAGTATCGGCTTGATTGGCTGCAATTACCGGACCTCTGAGGGTAGGTGTGCCGGAAAAGTTAACTTGATGAAGAGCATAAGTAATGCCGTCCAACTCCAAGTCCTCAACCGAAACGGCGGTCAGTCTGCCGCTCAACTTTATATCCGTTCCCGCCACCATCGCAAAGCCGTCGTAGATGGGAGCCATATATTGCCTACCCCCGTTGGATATAGAACCCTCCGCTATAAATGATACCCGGGCGGGACTTGTGCTGGTGCCGAAATTACCCGTAATGGATATATTTCCTTCCGAGTAATAAGAGGCGTTAAGAATCGTGACTCCGCTTTGAATCCACGTTTTTGGGGTCGGATCCCATATCCACACGGCACCACTCTTAACCCATTTGTTACCGCCTGTCGTAGTATCGGAAACTAATACACCGGCACCGGTGTAAACTTTCCCCGCCTTTGTACCGATTGCGCCGAGAATGTAATCGGTTTTGCCATAAAAGTCGTTACGAATATTGTAGATAGGCGGCTCGATAACCGCCTGACCGGAACGGATGACTCCTGCACCGCTGCAGCCGGAGCCTTTTACATTACCGGGATTTATGACGTTGACCGATGTGCTGAAATATTGCTCGGCACACGCACTTCCGCTGACAAGCAAGGTGTCGTTCGCGTGAAAAATCCCGTTGGTGCCTGAAATTTTAACGCTTCCGCTGACATTAGCTTTACCGTTAATCAATACGGCTGGCAAAGGTGATGAGCCTTTTATGACGGTTTCAACAATCGCCGTCGCGCCGTTACGTCCTACTCCGGTTGAAGTAACAATCAAAATTCCGTTTAAATCTGCAGCAGATGTTTCGCTGGTGGCGGTGTCATTTTTGACGGAAACCCAATATCTGCCATTTCCCCCTGCACCGAAGCCGGTCACACCGCCGCTGGTCGCGCTGCCCGACGGAATGCTTTCGGCGGATGTCCATAATCCTGATGTCGTCGGAACACTCAATTCGTCGCCGGTGTTGGGCTGTGCGTTTGCTCCCGCCGTCAGAACTGCACTATATTTGGATTTCGGAACCTTGCGAATGAGTGCTGCCGCGTGATCAATACCTGCCTCCGCAATGTAGAATGCTTCGGTATTATCGCGCTCATTAACCGCCACGGTCATAGAAATGTTCGCAATATAATGTAATGCCGTACCGATCAAAGTAGCCAAAAGAATAGCGAAAATTGCCGTTACTAAAGCCGCTCCCGTATCTTTTCTTCCCGCTTTCAACATTCCTTTTTTCATAATGCCCTCTTTATGATTATCTTCCTCTAATTTGTGCGCCGGTTGTAATTGTAATGACCTGTGTAGCTGAAGTTTGCGCGTCAACCTCAATCTTTAAATATGTGATTTGCTGTTTGTTTGTAACCGCGTCCGTTATTAGTTGATTCGTTTTATCGTAAAATCTGAACCTTATCGCGTTTATCTTGTCAACAAATGGATTCTGGCGGGCTGCGTCCAAATAAAGCGTTCCATTTTGCACCGAAATAGTGACGTTTTCGTCAATTCCCGTTAATTGGCAGTCAGCCGGATTCCAATCCGCCTGTATAGCTAAAGAACCATAACTTCCATCCGCGTTTTGATCCGCCGGTGTTAATGCCTGAACTTGGAATGTACTGGCGCATTGAATTCCCTTAGTTCCCGCCATTCGCACTATTCGACTAATATTGTCCTGAACAGTTTGGGCGCTGCCGATTGCCTCCATTCTTATGCGCTGTCTTTTATATTCAGACTGAACCCCGGCGATAATCCCGCTCAAAATTCCAAGCACAATAAGCATAATCACCATAGTAATAACCAACTCCACTAACGTGAATCCGCTTTCGTCGTTTTTTCTTTTTACCTTTGCCATAATTTTTTCGCTTTTGCCGCTTATTACTTTCTGGTTCTGACGTTTACTTCCGGTAAAAGAACTCCCGGATAAGCCGGAAACACTCCGACCGAGAGGACTTGTGTTCCCATCGAATCGCTAGTCACCTGCCATCGTCTAATAAATTTACTTGCCGGTTGATCGAAATAACCTGCCGTATTGGTCGTCAAATTTCCGCCCGGTGTCTGAGATAAATTTCGCAGTTCTTCAATCTTTGCTTTAGCCAGCGAATTCGCTATTGCCAAATCACCCGAAACCGTGTAGCTTCTGACGGCGTATGCGATCAGCGAAAGAGCCGCCAACAACCCCACGACAGTAACGACCATTGCGACTATGCACTCGATCAGCGTAAATCCCCGCTCGTTTTTTTTCTCGAAAATTCGTTTTAACATAATTGCTGACTATTCCGGCTCAGTAACCGGCGGTTGTAATGTTACCCGTCGCACCGATGCTGATTGTTTTACTTCGATTTACCGATGATAATTTGAGGTTAATTTGCGTAACTGCATTAGCGTTGTTTCTTCCCAGAGATGTGAAAACAATCGAACCGGGAGTCACTCCGTTAAACTGAACTCCTTCGGGCAGATATGTCGGAGACCCCAAACTGATTTGCTGCCCTGCTTCATTAGTGCTTTTCATATTCAAAGTTCGATTCGCAGTATTTATTTCCAGCCAGGTTTGGCGATTGCGTTTGATTGCCGACAAGCGCGTTTCGGTCAAACGATTAATTACATAACTTGTGCCGGTTTCAAGCCTATAGAGATGTAATGTCCGCTGAATCGCCGGCAGTGCCAGCGTCGCCATAATAGCGATAATCAGCCCGACGATTATCAATTCAATCAGACTAAACCCGCTCTGACTATTTTTTTTCTTTCCCGACTCAGCTTCACACATATCTCAAATCCCGGCTTTAATTTTTTTTTACAAATGAACGACGGCTCAAAAATCCATAACCGCTTTTCAGGCAGCACAACTGACAAATTAAAAAGCATCTTTTAAAAATGTTTCAGCTTTTCATTGTTTTTTTTCGACATAATCTTTAATATTGCTGCTGTATCTCCAACCTTTTACGCGCCCGCCCGCGCCTAAAACCGAAACGGCGAACGAGGTATCTTTCGGATATTTTTTATAGTAAAAAAACAGCGCGTTGTTTTGCGGATTATTTGCCTCGTCTCTTACCACACCATCCGGCTGAAAAGTTATTTCTACCGAATTTTCCACTAACTCCGTTAAATTTGTAGTATCGGTTAAAGGCGATTCGGAAGTTCCGCGCGGGCGACCGTAAACAATAGCGGATTTTTCCAATCCAAACCCGGAAAGGTCAACCACACGATTTGCAACATCGCCCAACATTCCGAAATTTCCGCCGTGAATGATAATTATTTTATTTATGTTGTCGTAACGAAATGTGACCGTCACTTTTTGCGACATCGCTTCTTGTCGGGCATCGCCTAAAGATACGGCAATCTGTTTTTGCATTTCCGAAAATTGTGATAAGTGACGCGACGATATAATTCCGGGCAGTGCCGCCACAACGACAATTGAAATAACGATTATCGTTATCAACAATTCAGGCAAGCCAAATCCTTTCTGCCAATCATAATTTTTACTGTTGTTTCGGTGCATCGTTTTTATTTACGTTCTTCAATATGAGGCTTTCCCAACTACACTACACATATAATAAATAGGTTGTTCCATTAAAAATATTGTTTTACACGATTTTTGGCTTTTATTTTCGGAATTTGATACTTAAACAATCAGTGTGTTCGGATCAGAGGGCGGAAAGCAGGTTGATTGATGATTGGTGATTTGAATTGTGCCGATTTTGAGAAAATACCCGCCAGACGCAATAAGTTCTGGCGGGTTTAGGAAGGAAACAGAAGTTGGAGGATTCATAGTCCTATTTTTGGGTGAAAAATTTTAGTGAAGAAAGTTTCGCCCGGCGATGATTTACAGCGGTTGAGGTTTTCCGTAAAACACTTCGGCGGAAGATGTCCGAATTTACCGGCGCGAAACTTTCTTCAATATCATAGAAAGCAGCGGCAAACTTAAGGTTTTGGCGGGCTAACCTGATTTGTTTGCGATTGAACAACCGGCAGAGACGGAACGCCCGGCGTTTGGTTTGCCGCCGGAGTTAGCGGAGCGGTTTCCGAGTTTGAAGGCGGATTGCCGAGCGGAACGGGTTGAATAATAGTCGTAGATTTCGTTCCGGTTCCGACTTTGCTCGACGTTTGATTGCCTTCAAAATCAGGACGGAAAATGCGCGGCGTGATAAAGAACAGGATTTCCGACGAGTCGCGGAAAACTCCTTTTCGTTTGAACAAATTGCCGAGCAGCGGAATTCTCGAAAGTCCCGGTGTGCGGTCTTGTTCTTCGCGTTCGGAATCTACCAGCGCGCCGCCGACAACGGTCGTTCCGCCATCGGGAACCATCACCTGCGTCTGCATTCTCTGTGTGCTGATAACGCCGCCGCTCTGCGCCGTGTTGTTTTCCGCAACGACATTCAATATAACCGTTCCGACATCGGTAATTTGCGGTGTTACGGCTAGCCGCAGAGGAACATTGACGTATTCGGTCGTAGCGACGACAGCACCGACACCGCTGTTCGGTTGAATAGTTGTAATCGGAATTTGCGAACCGCTTTCGATCTGCGCCGGACGATTGTTTAATGTCGTAACGCGCGGTGTGGCGATTGTTTTGGCTTGTCCTTTACTTTCACCGGCGGTGATTAACGCGCTGATTTGCGCCGTTCCGAAAATTCCGGTAGTTAATCCGATAACGGTATTCGGAATTGAAGAAAGTAAATTACCATTCGGCTGCTGACCGATACCGTTCGGAATGCCGCCGGGAACAAATCCGGTTGTGTTTCCACTACTGCCGCCGCTTCCGCCTGATGTTTGACTTCCCGGCAGAGTCGCGCCGGATGCGCCGCTGCCGCGCGGTCCTAAAACCAGAGCCGAAAGCGCAACTCCTAAATCGCGGCTGAAATTTCGAGTGGCGATAACAATGCGCGCTTCGATTTCGACTTGCGGTTCCGGTTGGTCGAGCAATGTTACGAGCTGACGAATAGCATCAATATTTTCGCGGACATCGGTAATGATAAGAGTGTTGCTGCGGGCATCAACCTCGACCGCGCCGCGTCTCGAAAGGCGGCGTTTGATAATGCCTAAAATTCCGACATCGCTGCCGCTGCCGCTGCCAACGCTGTTGCCGACGGAACTCGAAGAAACGCCGCCGACGAATGCGCCCGCGCCGCCGCCCGACGCGGCTAAACTTCCGTTGCCGAAAGCATAATTCAAACGAATAAATTCGGTGTAAAGCGGCGATGTGTCGAGTTGATTTTCCTGCCTTTGCCGCCGGATTTCGCCTTCTGCCGCCAGCGTTTTAGCTGAAGCGACGCGTAGAATCGAGCCGTTGACCTGAACGCCGAGTTCCTGCGCCTGTAAAATCGAATCGAGCGCGATGTTCCACGGCACTTCGTTGACATTGACCGTCACCGGAACTTTGTCCACCGATTTGTCAATCACGAAATTGATTCCGTATTGTTCGGTGATGTAATTGAGAATATCGCGGATGTCGGCGTTGACGACATTCAAATTGATCGGCTCGCCGCGAAAACCCGGGTCGCCATACATTTTACCTTGCTGCTGCGGCATCATCGTCTGGGCTGAAATTGATACCGTAAAACAACTGACAATCATTAAAGCGAAAATTGACATTTTGCAATACACGCTTAGTTTATGAAGAGAATTCATGTTTCCTCCGAAGTTTTTCTGTTCTTTTAGAAATTTCTTTAAGAAATAAAGAAAAGGGATTTGTTAAAGTGTTGTAGAATTTCGGCGCGACCGGCGGGACGGGCGACCGCGCCTTTGAAATGGTTGGAAGTCTTATTTATTTTTGGCAATCTTGACAGGCTTTTTGCTTTTTTTAGCGGATTCCTTCTTTTCGGATTTTTTGGACTTTTCCGTTTCCGCAGTTTTCGGCTTTTCTTCCGGCTGGCGGCTCATTTCATCGAGCGGCGAAATGATTACCGACGGGGCGATTGTCTGGACGGATTTATTTTCCGGTGTTGCCGCAGGCAGAATATTAGCTGCCGTTTCCGCCGGTTTCTCCGCGCTTTGAATCGGAGCCGTTCCGCGAATTTGTTCTTGATCGGTATATTGCCGCAGAGCTTTGTTTTCAACCGAAGCGATAAATTTTCCGTTGCTCATTTTCGTCACTTTACGAAATACGAGGCGATTTTCTTCGATGGCGACGAGTTGTCCGTCAAAGAATTTCTCTCCCGGATAAATCGTGTAAGAAAGGTTGATCGGCTTGGCTTCGACCATCGCGGCGTAACCGCGCGGCGTGCGAAAAACTCCGATAATAGACATTTCTTCGAGCGTCAGAACGCTTGTCACTTTCGGAATCGGCTGTCCGCCTTCCGCCGCTTCCAGACGCATCTGTTTGTAATAATTGATTCTTTGATTGATTTCGGGTGCGGCGACGACGACAATCGGCGGCGGTCCCGGTTTGACCGGCTTGGCAACTGTTCCGCCCGGCGTTCTCACGCCGCCCGGAGCGTTGGTCTTCGGTTTCGCCCAGGCTGGTTTTTCAAACGGATCGCCTTTTTGAGCGTTGACGGCGGCGAAGTGTCCGCTTATTAAAACAAAAGCGGCAAGAGCGAAACTTAAATTCAAAATTCGTAACTTTTTCGACTTTTTCGATTTATTAAACATTGCTTTCTTCTCTCTTAAAACTTTTTAATTATTATTGAGCGGGGGCGGGCGGAGCGGCGGGCTGATTCGGCGCGGGCTGTCCGGCGACCGGCGGTGCGCCCGGTTTGCCCGGAGCCTTCGGCGGATTCAGGTTTTCCGGCGCGGCATAATAAGCCGTCAGCACAAATAAAGCGTGGATGGTTTTTTCCGATGTCTGCTTGTCGAGTTGATTGATTTTGAAATCCTTGATCGAAACGATTCGCGGCAGCTTCGCCATTTTGTCGAAAAACGCCCGCAAATTGTTAAAATTGCTGTCTACTTCGACTTCGACCGGTTTTTCCATAATCGCGTCCTTCATCGCGTCTTCACGCGGACTGAAGCGCATCACAATCAGACGACTGTCACCGGCGGTGTCCTGCAAACCCTGTAAAACATTGGTAATTTCACGCTGTTCCGGCAGAAGCACTTTCAATTCGTCGTATTCTTCGGTTTTGCTGGCGTAAAGAGCGCGAAACTCGTTGATGCGCTGCGTCGCCACGCGAGCCGCTTCGTTTTTCGCCTGCAATTGCGAAACCTGTTCGTCCAGAGCGGCGATTTCGGCGCGCGTCGTGCTGGTGACGAAATAATAAACGCTTCCGTAAACCATCGCTGCAATGCCGACTAAAATCAAAAGCTGGAATTGCCATTGTAGATTTTTAAATTTCTCGATCATTTTTAGTTACCTTCTTTAGTGTTTAAATCAACCGGATTATTTTTACTCGTTTTCTGGAAAGGTGTTTATTGATTTTTTGCCACTTGCGGCGGAGCAGGATTATCAGGCTGCGCGGTAGGCGGCGGAGTATTTGCGGCGGTCATTGCGTTCGCGTCTTTTGAGGCTCCGGCTTTTTTCGCGTCGTATTTCGCGCTGATCGTAAAGTTTACGATTTCTAGTTTCGGAGCTTCAGTTCCGGGCGCGGGTGCGGAAGCCTGTTGGCTTTGAACTTCTTTTCTCTGCGTTTCGATATTAAGATTAGCGAAAAGACCGCCCGAAAATTCCAAACTGCGCCCGAACTGCGTCACAACCGATTCGTCCGGCGAATTTCCCTTAATAGTCACCAGTTCGTCCTTCTGCTCGACCGATTCGAGATAAAGTCCGGGCGACATTCTGATTCGTTCGTTGACGGCTTCGAGAACCGCGCTCGGACCGGCTTGCTCGGCGCGAAGTTTTTTGATCGCTTCAATCCGCAAATCTATATTTTGGATTTTCGCTTCGAGTTCCTTCTGCTCTTTCAACACCGCCTCAAGCTGAAGAGCGATTTGTTTTTGTTCTTCGAGCTGGCGTTCGGCTTCGGTTTTCGCCATCTGCGTGCTGACAATATCCCAGCCGACAACGGCTGTCGTCAAAAATGCGACTGCCAGAATCATCAGCAGAAGCCGCGACATCGGGTTGGACATTTTGCGCTCGACGGCGACCGCCGCGCTGCCCTGTCTTTCCGTAACCGAATGTAAAAGATTTATCTTAATCATCTTAATTCTGCTCCTCTGACTGCCAAACCGACGGCGACCGCCATTTCCGGCATAATTTCACTTAAATAATCAGGGTCGAATTTGCGCGTATCAACTTTGATATTGCGAAACGGATCTAAAATTTCGACCGGCAATTCGAGTTTCGCCGAAAGGTCTTCGGCAAGTCCGGCGAGTTTTGAACCGCCGCCGGAAATTAAAATTTTCTGGACGACCATTTCGTTGTCTTCGGTCGTAGCGCGGTAAAAGTCGAAGGTTTTTTGGATTTCCATAGCGACGACTTCGGTGACGTTATTTATCAAAGGTTCGATTGATTTTTCTTCGATTCCGTCGCGCGAATCGGCGATTCCGCGTTTGACGGCTTCCGCCTGCTGAAAGCTCAAGCCGAGACTACGCTGTAAAACATCGGTAAACTGGCTTCCGCCGACCGTTATGTCGCGGGTGAATAGCGAACGTGTGCCTTTAACGATATTGACGTTCATCGTTGATGCTCCGATATTGAGCAGAGTGACGACTTGTGAATCGTCCGGCTGATAATTTATTTCGTAGCAGTTTTGCAGGGCGAATGTATCAACATCAATCACGACCGGCTGTTTTCCGGCAAGCTGTATCGCCTGTTTCATATTGTCAATCCGCTCGCGTTTGCAGGCGGCAATCAAAACCAGCGTGGCATCGGCAGTTTCCGACGTGATCTGATAATCGAGCGTGACATCCGCCAAATCATATGGAATATGTTCTTCGGCGTGCCAGTCAATTGATTCTTCGAGTTCTTCGCGGCTCATCGGCGGCAAAACGATATTTTTAATAATTACCGAATGTCCGCTCACGCCCGTCACGACTTGATTTGCCGTAATCTGGTGATTGCTGCAAACGCTTTTGATCACCTCCGAAACGACGTTCAACTCCATTATTTGCCCGTCAACAATCGTATTGTCAGGCAGATTTTCAAAACCCAGACTGACTAAATTCAGACTATTCATTTTGCCGTCGAGTTCGACCATCTTGATTGAACTCGAACCGACATCCAAACCGGCAACGCTTTTCTTTTTACCGAACAGCATTATCTTTTCTACTCCTTTCAGCTTTCACGCCAAATCTTTCTTTTATATGAATTTGTGATTTTGTATTTCAGAACCCAAACGATACAAGTTTTCGGCTTTTTGGAAGATTTTTTGCCACCTTCCGGCTAAGTGCAAAGACAGAATTTAATTCAGACGGGTCAACTGAGTGCGATGCCGACTAACTTGTTTCGTTTTATGTGTTTGATGTCCGCAACAGTAATGTTTTCAGGTATGTTGCTTATTTGATTTTTTTGCATCAGGTGGCGAAGGGAAACGACTTTTGATGTGTCGTCACTTAATAAAACTACATTACTGCCAAAGTATTGTCAACAATTATTTGCATTGTTTAACATCAATTTGATTGTTTTTTTTCAGATTGATTTATCAATCGGTCAGATTGACTTTTAATTTTGCGTAAACCAGCCGTTTTATTTACCTTCTGTGAGAAAATTTCATTATTCAGCGCGACAAATTCGGCGTATTAAATCAGCCGTTTCCTGCGGTTTTTCGAGCGGGAAAAGATGCGAGCCTTCGATAAAATGAAAATCAATCGGGAAATGTTTCCGCATAAAAGACAAACGCGCAAGCCGGGCTTCACGCGAATTCGAGCCGCCGATATACGCGGTCGGAACTTTGAGGCTTCCGCGAAACTGCGGCAAGTCGTGCGGAATCGTGCGGTAAATCTGCGCTTCGATTGAAGGTTTAAAGAACAACTGAAAACCTTTTTCCGTTTCAAACGTGCCGAATTCGATATAATCGCGCAAAACTTCCTTATCGAATTTTGCAAACTTTTCCTTTTTGGCGAAATGATCGAACGCTTCGTCTTTTGTTTTCCAGATATTGCGGCGATAGCGCGTGATTTGCGACGGCGAATAGCGGTCAATTAATTTTGTCAATTTTAGAATATGCAGACCTTTGCTGCTCAAACGGCTGATAACGGGAGCGTCGAGCAGAATTATCCGTTTGTAAAGTTCCGGTTTTTCGATGGCGACGAGAAAATGCAAAACGCCGCCCAAACTATGACCGATGCCGACAATGGGCTGCGTAAAACGATTTTCGATTTCCTGTTTTAATTCGTTTTTGAGATGTTTCCAATTGTCTGTCACCGGAAAATTCGGATTATGCGCGTGGCGTTCAAGATAATTGATTTCGTAATCGTTTTCGAGAAATGAAAAAAGTTTGCAGTATGTTCTGGCGGGAAAACCGTTGGCGTGAGCGAAATGAATTATCTCTTTCGGCATTTAGTTTCGTAATTTTCGCTTATCTTTCGCGCCTTTTCGCAATTATATTCGATTTAAAAGTTCCCAGTATCCGACATCAATCCAGCGTCCGAGTTTGTAGCCGATTTCGCGGAAACGCGCAACTTTTTCAAAACCGAGCCTTTCGTGAAATTTAACGCTCGCGTCATTCGGCAGAGCGATTCCGGCGACAATGGCGTGAATGTTCGTTTCGACGAGTTCGTCGAGAAATTTTATGTAAAGCGATTTACCGATTCCCGTCTGCCGTTCTTCGTTTCGGACGTAAATCGAAACCTCGACCGAATGCGCGTAGGCTTGCCGCAGTTTGAATTGCGCCGCGTAAATATAACCGAGAATCCGCCCGTTTTCTTCCGCGACGAGATACGGATAATCTTCAATCACCGCGCCGATTCGGTTTCGCATTTCATCAACGCCGAGCGGTTCAGTTTCAAAAGTGTGATGCGTATTTTGAATGTAATAATTATAAATTTCCGCAATCTGCGCGGCATCATCTAAATTTACGGGGCGAATATTCATTTAAGTATATTTATTGGTTCTTCTTTTATGTTGTCCATAAACAACTCAATGAGTTTTCCAACCAAAATCCAGTAAAAAGTAATACAAAAAATTGCCACAATTATATAAAGCTGGCTACTCATCTCTTTAATTCCTAAAATGAATACAAATAGAT
Source organism: Acidobacteriota bacterium (assembly GCA_030855875.1). Classification (GTDB taxonomy): domain Bacteria; phylum Acidobacteriota; class Blastocatellia; order Pyrinomonadales; family Pyrinomonadaceae; genus SXVE01. The sequence goes on along the minus strand of JALYQJ010000514.1, from coordinate 233 downwards.
TTGCAACCAAATCCGTAACACGTAATGCAATAAAGTTAAGATTTACAAGGTTAGGAGTTACGCAGTTGAACGAAAAATCAACAACTTATGAGCCTTTTTGAAAAAGTTTAATAGCTCTAAGTAGAGCAATTTTTAAGTTTTCTAGGGTTTTGGTTGTTTATTTAGGTGTATGAAGAAACAACATCTAAAATTAACCGAACCAGACAAAAAGTATTTGACCGAACTTCTGAGCA
>JALYQJ010000507.1 GCA_030855875.1 Acidobacteriota bacterium | reverse complement strand
CGCCGCCGCAATGTTTTCTGCGTGATTTAGGTTCGACCAACGGGACATTCGTCAACGGAATCCGCGTTGAAACCGCGCATTTAAAGAACGGCGACCGGATTCAGGGCGGCGAAACCGTTTTAGAAGTCGAAGTTTCGGTTGACCAGGCTTATATTCACTCGTCAACTCCGCAAAATACTACCCAAACCGAGCCTTCGGTAATTACTATTCAGTGTTTAAATTGCGGACTTCCGGCACAGGCGGAGGCTTCATTGCCCGGCGCCAAGTTGTCATATGTTTGCGACAACTGCCGCGAAACTTTGAAGAAAAATCCGCAGCCGATTCCGGGTTACCAGCTGATTCGCATTCTCGGACAAGGCGGAATGGGCTGCGTTATGCTCGGACGTTCGGTGAAAGACGGGCGACCTGTGGCAATTAAAACGCTTCTGCCGGAAGTCGCGGTCAGCGAACAATCTCTAAAGCGGTTTATGCGCGAAATTGAAGTTTCCGCGACATTGCTTCATCCGAATATCGTCGGTTATATTGATCACGGCTCGCATAACGGAATCGTTTATCTGGTGACTGAATTTATCAGCGGGATGGATGCCTCCAAACTCGCCAAACATCGCGGCGGAAAATTAAATTACCGCGAAGTCGTAAAAATTATCGAGCAAACGCTGGCGGCACTCGAATTCGCACATAATTTAGGATTTATTCACCGCGATATAAAAGAACAAAATATTCTGGTTGACGGAGTTTTCCCAAATTACCTCGCCAAATTAACCGATTTCGGTCTGGCAAAAAGTTTCAAACAAACGGGAATGAGCGGCGTGACGATGGTCGGCGACGTGGCGGGAACTATCGCTTATATGCCGCCGGAACAGGTGCGCGACTTTAAAGAAGTAAAACCGCCGTCCGATATTTACGCAGTCGGAATGACGGCTTATAGTCTTCTTACCGGAGCGCACGCGCTCGACATCAGCCCGCGCGCCGGAATTTCCGAAACGGTCAAAGCTATTTTTGAAAAACCGATTGTCCCTCTCTCGAAACATCTTCCCGACATCCCGATTCGCGTTTCGTCAGTCATCGAAACGGCGTTGGCTAAACAGGTCGAATTGCGTTGGCGAACGGCGGGCGAAATGCGGGAAGCCCTTTTACGCGCTCTTTCGTAATTCAAAAATAAATTTGTAAGCGAAGAAGTGAAGAAAGAGAACGCGGATTTCGCGGATCAAGCGGATTGGCACGGATATGATTAAAAAATATCTGTGAAAATCCGCTTGATCCGCTTGATCCGCGTTCTATTTCTTAATCTTTTTTTGAATTTACCTTAAAACGTTTTCGTCACTTTTGAAAGCGAGCGCGGCGCGTCCGGGTTGATTCCTTTGGCTTCAGAAAGCAGCGCGGCAAAAAGCTGCGCCGGAATAATGTTAGGAATCGGCGAGAGAAAATCATCAATTTCCTTCGGCATCAAAAGCGAACGCGAACTCAGAGCGGCGATTTCCTCATCATTTGTGATTGCCAGACTGTCAGCGTGAAGTTCCTCTAATCGTTGTAATAAATCCATCGAGCTTTTCTTTGTGACGCCGTTCGGAGCAAATAAAATAACCGGAAAACGGCGTTCGATAATCGCCAGCGGACCGTGAAAAAAATCGGCTGAAGAGAATCTTTCGGCGACGACGTAACAGGTTTCCATCAATTTCAGCGCGAGTTCATACGAATTTCCGTAATTCATCCCGCGCCCGACGACGACGCAGTTTTCCATAAAAACGTAGCGTTCGACCAGTTCCTCGACTTTCGGTTTTAACTGCAAAACTTGTTCGCAAAATTGGGGGATTTTTTCAAACTGGAATTTTTCTTCCGCCAATTGCGAAGCCAGCATATAAAAATGCAGCATTTGTCCGGTGTAAGTTTTCGTCGCCGCCACGGATTTTTCGCGTCCCGCGTGAATCAGAAGCGTTTCGTCGGCGATTTTCGCCATTGTCGAATCGTTTTCGTTGGTGATTCCAAGCGTGAACGCGCCCGAATTTTTCGCGCTTTCCAAAACCTGATTGATGTCGTCGCCTTCGCCCGATTGCGAAACGCCGATTACCAGAGCGCGTTTGAGATTTAATTTGGCTTTGTAAAGCGTGTAAATCGAAGGCGCGGAAAGCGAAACCGGAATTCCGGTCGTGATTTCGATCAAATAGCGACCCAATTGACAGGCGTTATCCGAACTGCCGCGCGCCACCAGCACGACGAAATCGAGTTCTTTTTTCCGCAGAAAATCGCCGAGTTTGGCGATTTTCGATTGTTCGGCTTTGATTGTTCGCTCTAAAACAACCGGCTGTTCCGCGATTTCCTGAAGCATTAAAGACATAATTTTTTGTTTTTAGCGCGGCACGAATTTCTGCCGTATCTTTGTTTACTCAATTTTTTTTGTTTTTTGAAAAGTATCCGATGACGATACCGGCAACCAATTTAAAGGCTGTTGTTTTGTTAATCGGTTTTTCTTCCGGCGTGATTTGTTCTTGAACATTTTCCGGTTTTTTGTTTTCCGAGTTATTTCCGGTTTTGGCTGCATCCGTCCCTGTTTTCTGGTTGCCGTCAATTTTTTCGTCGAGTTTCGCTTTCGCTTTGGCGGTTGATTTGGCGTTTGGATTTTCGACGATTTCTTTGGCGGCGGCTTTAATTTCTCCGGCTTTGGCGGTATCCGGGTCGGTAAACTCTTGTAAAACGGCATTGATTGTTCCGCCGATAAGAATTACCAGAGCAGTCAAATAAAGCCATAACATCAAAATAATAACCGCGCCGAGCGAGCCGTAGGTTTTATCGTAAGAATTAAAATATCCCAGATAAAGTTTAAAGGCATATGAAAGCAGCAGCCACAAAGAAATCCCGATAATTGTGCCGGGCGTAACCCACGACCACTTAAATTTTTTATGTTTGGGAAGATAATTGTAAATCAGCGCGAAAATTGAAACCAACACTATTAAAATCACGATTCCCTGCATCACTCCCAACACAAACGGGGAAGAAATCGGCAGATTTATATAGCTTAAAACCAACGAGATAAATTTTCCGCCGTAAAAAATCACGCCTAAAGCGATTGTCAGTAAAACGCCCAAACCGATAGTCATAGACAGGGAAATAAGTTTTGTTTTCCACCAAGCGCGCTTTTCGGCTAGGTTGTAAACTCCGTTAAGTGCGACCCGAATACTGTCAATTCCGGCGGAAGCCGACCAGATGGCGATTAAAAAACCGAACGTCAATTTTCCTCCCGAACTGTTTTCGGTAACCTCTTCGATGGTTTTTTGCACCAGATTATATGCTGAACCGGGCATAACCTGTTGCAGATAATAAAACATCTCGGCTCGCAAATCGGCGGCGGATTCTAAAACCATTCCGAATAAACTGATTAAAAACAGGAGCAGCGGAAACAGCGCGAAGGCGAAATAAAATGCGACCTGCGCGGCGGCACTCATCAAATCTTCTTCATCAAATGATTTGGTGTAAAGCCTCGTAAAAAAATCTTTGAGATTTAACTCTTTCAATTGTACAAGTTTAAAACTCAGTATCGTCATATTCCCGTAAATCTCCCCGTATTCGTAAAAACCGCTTGTTTTAGAATTAAAATTATAAATTCAAACTTATGATAGATACAGCGTTCATATCAAACAAACAAAAATATAAATCGAAATAATATTACAAAACCGCCGGTTTAACCGACCGCTTTTTTTAGTTCCGATAAATTTTTCGGACTGGTTTTCTCATCGAGAATGTTTTTCAATTCGTAAATTTTCATCAACGCTTCGACCGGAGAAATCGAATTAACGTCAATCTCCGACAACTTTTCGATAATCGGATTTTTCGATTCCGACGTTTTTAGTTTTTTGTCTGCGCCGGAATTTTCTGTTTCATACATATCTAAAAGCTGTTCGGCTCGGCGAACGACCGGCTGCGGAAGTCCTGCAAGTTTAGCGGCGTAAACTCCGTAACTTTTTATCGCTGTGCCTTTTTCGATTTTGTAGCGAAACGTCAGTTCGCCGCCGCTGTCTTCGATTAGAAAATGCAAATTTTCAAGGCGCGGCAAAAATTCTTCGAGTTCGGCAAGTTCGTGGTAATGCGTGGCGAAAAGTGTTCTGGCTTTTAATTTCGGGTGATTATGAATAAATTCGAGAACTGCGCGGGCGACCGCCAGACCGTCGTAAGTCGAAGTTCCGCGTCCGAGTTCGTCAAGTAAAATAAGGCTTCTAGGCGTTGCGTGGTGAAGAATCTCGGCGGTTTCGATCATTTCGGTCATAAAAGTGGATTCGCCCGCGCCGATGCGGTCATACAAACCGATGCGCGTAAAAATCCGGTCGCAGATGCCGACGACCGCTTCGTCAGCCGGAACGAACGAGCCGATTTGCGCGAGCAAAACAATCAGAGCCGTCTGCCGCAAATAAGTTGATTTGCCGGAAGCATTCGGTCCGGTAATTAAAGCGATTTGCGGCGCACCGTTGCCGCCGAGCGCGGAATCGTTGGCGACGAATTCGATATTTTTATCGGCGATTATTTTTTCGACGACGGCGTGACGACCTTTTTTCACGCGCAAAAGGGAAGTTTCGTTGACAATCGGACGATTGAAATTTAGTTCGTCGGCAGCATCGGCGAGCGAACAAATCGAATCGAGATAGGCAATCGTTTGCGCGGCGAGCAGAATCTCCGGGCGGTTTTTCCCGACTTCCGAGCAAATTTGGCGAAAAAGATTATTTTCGAGTTCGGCGATTCTCTCCTGCGCGTGAATGACGAGCGATTCGTGTTCTTTTAACTCCAGAGTGATATATCTTTCCGCCGGAACGAGCGTTTGTTTCCGCGTAAAATCCGATGGAACGAGATGCAGATTCGACTTTGTAACTTCGATATAATAACCAAAAACCTTATTAAAACCGACGCGCAAAGATTTGATGCCCGTTCGTTCGCGCTCGCGTTTTTCAAGCTCGGTGAGAAACGCTTTGCCGTCTTTCAAGATTTGCCGCAGTTTGTCCAAT
>JALYQJ010000496.1 GCA_030855875.1 Acidobacteriota bacterium | reverse complement strand
CGCGATTCGTTAAACTTCGGTTATAATCGCTCCAGTTGCGGACGCGATAGGTGGTTTTCTTTTTCATGGTAGAAAAATCTTACCACCCAATCGTTTCCGCATCCTATTTATGCAACAACGCCTTTTTAATTTAACATTTTCTCCGAAAAACCATCCGCTTTAAACGCCGCCGTCGTGTCAATTTACAACCAGCGCGACGAAAAATATTCAAAAAGACGGCAGAAAATTATATGATTTTCTGCCATTATTTCTCGAAGAATTGTGCGTTTATTGACAGCGAAGGAATTTTTACGAAATTTCCGGGAACTAATTTAAACAAACAGCTTTTTCTCCGGTAGATTAAATCTAGGAACAAAAGAATTTTATAAACCTATTGGTCTACTATCCGCGTTATAAAGTTATAAATCGTAGCCGACTTAAATTTGCAAAAACATCAAAATGTTTACTGTTTTCGTGGCGGTTGTCGGCGCGAAAATGATGACGAAATTCGCTCCGGCAATCGAAAATTTACACATCAGCAAACCGTTTTTCAATCTGGGTTTGATTTTGTGTCTGGGACTTTCGGTTGCCGCCGGTTCAATCGGCGTGGCGGCAATTATCGGCGCGTTTCTGGCGGGAATGAGTCTGGCGGAAGCGACCGAAGGCAATTATAAAATGCACAAGCTGACAAACGGCGTGACCGAATTTCTCGTGCCGTTTTTTCTGGTAAACATCGGAATGCAGCTGAATTTGGGCGTTTTTAGGGATTACTCGGTTGTGATGCTGGCGATTTTATTAACGATAATCGCGGTTTTGACGAAATTCATCGGTTGCGGATTGGGCGCGTTCGGACTCGGCAGACGCGAAGCCGCGCAGATCGGACTCGGAATGGTTCCGCGCGGCGAAGTCGGAATCGTCGTCGCGCAGATCGGACTCGGACTCGCCGTTATCAGCGAAACTTTTTTCGCGGCGGTTTTGTTTATGGCGGTAGCGACGACGCTGATCGCGCCGCCGTTTATCAAGATTTTGTTTGCCGAAGATAAAGACGGCGACGGCAAACCGGACGAAATGCCCGACATTGACACTTCAGATACGTTTTCGCGCATCGGTTAAATAACCTTCGATTTCCATTTAACTTTTTAATTACCGACCGAAAAATATCTGCGCCGAATCGTGCCATTTGAATAATTCGGCGCATAAAAGAGTTAAAGAAATCAGTAGTGCATTATCTGCGAAAACTGTCCGAGCTGCTTATCATCCAGCGGGCGCATCGTAAATCCGGTTTCGTGCTGCCGGACAAATTGTTCGAGCGTCATCGTGTGAAAAGCTCCGTCGGACGGATCAACGTATTTAACCGTCGTTCCGGCTGCCGAACCATCGCCGATCATTCCGTAAATGATAATGATATGACGACCGGCGCGCGTTTCCGTCATTCCGGTTGCATCAAAAACCTGCCAGCCGTAACTCGTCCACAGTAAACCGTAGGCTTTCAAATACGATTCCCATCCTTCGGGAGACAGATTTTGCAGCGGTTCGGCTTCCATTCCCGCCGCGTGCGCTAAGTTTCGGTTTTCTTCAATCGGCAGTCCGGTGTTTTTATCAAAACATTCCACATATTTCCGACCGAGCTGCTCGACCGCCGTCCGAATAGGAATCGAAACCTGATTTTTCCACGAATACATCATCGTATACATCGCCGCCCAACAACTCATCCCGCTCGGCTGCTGAACCGGAACGATTAATCCGGGAACTGTGTAATTTATATTTGCCATATTTTTCTCCTGCGTTATTCATCTCGTTTTGCGGCAAAAAAAACCGTCACCGACAAAGCCGCAATAATCCGCGATGAACAACATTTTTAACTCCTTTATACTTTGATTCGACGGAGCAATCAGAAATCTTTTGCAGCCGTTTTTCAAAATTTTTTACCGGCGCAAATAAAAATTTATCGAATAAAAACAACCCTTAGTGTTAAAATCAGAAACAAACGAACTATTATTGCGAGGCTTAAATCAGATGAAGTTTTTAAAAAGATTATCGTTCGGCAAAACGCGCCTGAAAAATTCGGCGGCAAAATTTTTAATATTTGCACTACTGTGCGTTTTCACCGCTTCCATTGCGGCACAAGTGAAAAAGCCCGCCGCCCAAAATAATCAGTTTCGCGCGATTACGATTATTACCGAACCGAACGCGACTGTCTGGCTCGATGATATTAGATATGGAAAAACCGATGACAACGGAAAACTCGAAATCAAAACCGTTTCCGCCGGACGACATTCGCTCCGTATTCGCGCCGACGGCTTCAAACAAACGACGCAAAATCTGCTTCCGGCGCAAAAAGGCGAAGTAAAAATCGCTTTGACAAAAACAATGGACGAAGCCGAATTAGCTTTTCAGGAAGCCGAAAGGACGCTTTCTTTAGACCGCGAAAAATCCGCCGAACTTTACCGGAAGGCGATAAAACTGCGCCCGAAATACCCGGAAGCATATTTGGCGTTAGCGCGTGTTTTGTCTGATTCGAGAAATTTGGAAGAAGCCTTGATCGCCGTCCGGCAAGCCAAAAAACAGCGTTTGAGTTACGCCGAAGCCTCTGCCGTCGAAGGCAGAATTCACAAGGAAAACGGCGACGAAGACGAGGCAATCGCGGCTTTTAAACGCGCCATCACCGAAGGCAAAGGTTTTCAGCCGGAAGCCTCGACGGGGTTGGGATTGCTTTATAAAGAGAAAGCCGAAGGCACGGGCGGAGCGGATTTCGAGCAGGAACAAGCGTATTATGCGGAAGCGGTCAAATATCTGCAAAGCGGAATCAAGCAGCTTTCCGGTGCGCCCGATGCCGAAATTCTTTATCAACTGCTCGGCTTGATTTATGAAAAAATGAAAAAATACGACGAGGCAATTGCCGTCTATGAAGAATTTCTGCGGATTTTTCCAGACAGCAACGAGTCGAGTGCGGTGCGTTCCTTTATCGTTCAAATCAAAAAATTACAGAGCGAACAATAAAGCGGACAATTTAAATTTGTTTTGTTTTGACGGTTAAAAGTAAAAATGCGGCGAGAATCGAAACCCCCGCGCTGATCGAAAACGCCGCTCCCGCGCCGAATTGATTCCAAATCAAGCCGAACAAAAGCGATGCGGGAAAAACCGTGATGCTGAACGCGAGATTGTAAAATCCATAAGCCGTCCCACGTTTTTCCGGTATTATCAAATCGGCGACCAGAGCCTTTTCCACGCCTTCGGTTAAACCGAAATAAACGCCGTAAATTATAAATAACGTCCAAACCTGCCACGCCGAATCCACGAAAGCAAAACCGGCGTAAACCAGCGCGTAAACGATCCAACCGGCGAAAATCAGTTGTTTTCTGCCGATTTTGTCCGACAAATCGCCGCCGACGAGCGAAAAAATGACTTTGCTCAAATGCAGTGCCATCCACAAAAGCGGCAAAACGGCGGGCGCGATTCCGGCTTGTTCGGCGCGCAGAAGCAAAAATGCGTCGGTCGAATTCGACAGCGTGAAAAGCGCGATGACGATTAAAAAGCGTTTGAAATTGCCGTCGAATTCCTTGAGCGAAAGTTTTATCGGCGTAATATTCGCTTCGTGCGGCAGCTTTTCGCGCTTTTCTTCCTTGACGAAAAAGACGATGACGAACAAACCGAGAGCGACCGGAATCGAAGCGAATAAAAAAACATTCTGATATTCCTGCGCCGTCGGGCTTTGCGGATTTGCCGCCAGATAAGAAAGCAAAACGAAACCGCAAATCGGACCGATGACCGCGCCGAGATGATCGGCGGCGCGGTTAAAACCGAAGGCGAAACCGCGTTTTTCCGGCGGAACGCTTTCAGCGAGAAGCGCGTCGCGCGGCGCACCGCGAATGCCTTTGCCGACGCGATCCGTCACGCGAACGATTAAAACCTGCTGCCAGCTCGTGACAAATGCGAGTAGCGGGCGCACGATGCTCGCCAAAGAATAACCGAGAAAAACCGGAAACTTTCGCTTGTCGAATTTGTCGCTCAAATAACCGGAAAAAAGTTTTAGAAACGCGGCGACCGATTCGGCGAAACCTTCGATCAAGCCGATGATAAAAGGCGACGCGCCGAGCGTTATCGCCAGAAACGCGGGCAAAAGCGGATAAATTATGTCGCTCGAAGTGTCGTTTAAAAGGCTGACCAAACTTAAGGCGAGGACGTTGCGCGGAAGATTAAGATAGCGTTGCCAGAACCGGCGCGGAGGTTTTGTTTCGGTTTCTGACATCGTGAGTTGTTAATTTGTAAAATTTTATCGTGAACGCGAATTAGATGGGCGCGGTTTTGGCGAATCATCGCCTCCGCCCGAACTGAACCAGTAAAAAGAAACGCTTCCGACAATCGCAATCAGCAAAATAATGCCGAGAATTATCAACCGAATCGCCATTTTAACCGTCTTGCGAAGCATCACGAAAGAAAAAAATGCGCTTGCCGCAATGATTAAAACGACGGCAATCACCAGAAAAATTCCGGCTGAACCAACCGAACCGATTCCCGAACTGCCGGAAGGCTGCAAAAACAAACTTATAAAATTCATATTTTCGATTTTTCGTTCAAAGCTCTTTCGATTTGTTCCAAATCTTCTTCGGACAAAGCGGTTTCCTGCGTCGGCAAAGCGAATTCTTCGTTTGCCCACGAACCGAAATCTATTAATTTGCATCTTTCCGAACAGAAAGGGCGAAATTCGTTGCCGTAATATTCAACCGTTTTTCCGCATCGCGGACATTTTACTTCAGGCATAAATCACTCCAAGATTAACACAAAAAAATGCGTCGGAAAATAAACTTTGCGTTATAATCAGACAGTATTAAGATGCAAAACAGCATCGAATCGAACAAAAAATATCGTAAAATCGTAACAAATAACAGATAAAAATTAAACGACAAAGGACAAAAGGAAATGGCAGATTATAAAGAACGGTTTGATAAATGGCAACGCGAAACAAAGGAAAAATTCGAGGAAATTGATAAGCAGCTCGACCTGAAAGGCAAATTTGAAGAAGGCGCGAAAGCCGTTGTGGAAACAGCGCAGAAAGGCGCGGAAGTTTTGCGCGAAGGCGCACAGAAAATCAAGATCGAAGCTGAAAAATCGGAAGTCGGCAAACAAGCCGTCAAAACCGCCGGAGAAACCGCGAAAAAAGCGTGGGAAGCGAGTGAGCCGATCCGCGATGTCGCCGAAGACGCGGGCGGAAAAGCCGCCGATGCGTTTAGCAAAAGTGCCGTCGAAGCCGAAAAAGCCTTAAAAAGCGTCGGCAGAAAAGCGGGCGAAGTTTTGGGCGCGGCGGGCGTTCGGGCGGGCGCGGTTTACGAAGAAACGAGAACTACGTTTGAAGGAGCGGCGAACCGCGTTTCCAAAGCGTTTAATTTCGGCGCGAATTGGACGCGGGCGTTTGATTCAACGATAAAAACCGTGCAGAAAACAACCGATTGGATCGCGGAAAATCCGGCACAGGCGGCGACGACCGGCGTTTCGATGGCGGTCGGCGCAGGTCTCGGCGTTGTTTTCACCGGAATCAGTTCGCACTGGCTTTTCAATTCCGCGCTTCCGGCGTGGTCGGTCAAAAAACTCGGCGAACAATTTAACGAATATCTCAAAACTCAGGAAGAACTCATCTTAAACGGCGAGCTTTCAAAAGCCGAAGCCGAAAAAGTCGAGTTCGAGCGCGATATTATCAAAAAAGTCGGCGCACCGCTGCTCGGCTCGTTCGCGTTCGCTTCCGGCGCGGTGATGATGACAAATGTTTTAAATCCGAAAACGATTACCGGCGCACCGCTCGATTGGCTTTTGGGCGGAAATCCGCTGCTCGAAGGCGTTTGGTTTTTCGGCAACGGAATGGTCTGTTTTAAGACCGGCTACGACTTTTTTATGATCGCGCTCGAAGATCAGGCGGAAGTTCAGCGAATGGTCAAAGAAATTAAAGGACTTTTGCCGCAGGAAAGCGAGGCGTAAAAATGAAGGCGATAAAACAAATTTATTCTCTCGAAGAATACTTTGAACTCGAAAAATCAACCAACGAGAAATTTGAGTTTTGGGACGGAAATGTTTGGTCAATGAGCGGGGCAAGTTTTGCTCATAATATTATTGTGCAGAACCTAAATATTGATGTCGGTTCACAATTACGTCGAAAAGGCTGTCAATCTTTTCCTTCGGATATGCGGATAAAAGTTCCCGATTATCCGCCGTATCGTTATCCCGATTTGACGGCTTTGTGCGGCAACCCGGAAATTGAAAATATCGGCGGATTAGAACTGCTCATTAATCCGCAGCTAATTGTCGAAGTTCTGTCCGATTCGACCGAAGGTTTTGATCGCGGCGACAAATTCAGCTATTACAAATCAATCGAAAGTTTCACAGAGTATATTTTAATCGCCCAGCATCGCCCGCACGTTTCGCAATTCGTCAAACACGGCGACGGATTTTGGATGAATCTGGAGTATAATGATCTATCCGATACAGTCGAGTTAAGGTCCGTTCCGTGCAAATTGTCTTTGTCATCAATTTACCGAAATGTTTCGTTTAAAACTATTGAATCTGAATCGGAAACGGCGAAAAGCATAAAATAAAAATCAGCAAAGTTAGAACCGCGACGACTTTTCTTTTCGCATCTATCGGCGAATCGTCGAGCGGTTCGGGATGACGGACGCGCATCATTACCGCCAGAATAACCGCAAACAGGAAACCGCTCGGACTGCTGTAAAGAAACCAGCCGGCAATCGAAAAAATCGTAATCAAAACAAACGCGATTCTGCCCGTCCATTTGTGAACGCCAGTTCCGAAAATCGAATAAATCGCGTGTCCGCCGTCGAGCTGCCCGGACGGAATCAGGTTTAAAGCAGTAACGAGCAGACCGACCCAAGCTGCGAAATAAAACGGATTCGGACTCATCGAAACACTTAAATTTACGCTGAAAACCTGCGCCAGAAACTTGAAAAACAATGGGTCGGCGAAAATCAATGCGCCGCTGCTTTCTGAAACTTGGGCGGGTGCGACTTGCCAGTTTAAGAATCCGAGCAGCGCAATCGGAATGAGCGCGACGAATCCGGCAATCGGACCGGCAACGCCGATGTCAAAAACGGCTTTTCTCGAAGGCATCGGCGACAAAATTTTGATAAACGCGCCGAATGTTCCGGCTGGTCCGATCATCGGGGGAGTCGGGATAAAAAACGGCAGTGTCGCATCAACTTTATAAATTCGGCAGACGACGTAATGCCCCATTTCGTGACAAATTAAAATAAAAAGCAGCGAAAACGAAAAACTCAAACCGTAGCGCAAATACTCGAAATTTGTAAAAAGTGTGTAAACTGCATCGGAAATTAAATTGATGTAACGCGCGGGAAGCGACAAGATAAAATAAAAAATCTCCGTCCAAGTTTGCGGTTCCGGGTCGGTCGGCAAAGTATCAATCAAGCCGAACGGGTAAAGAACGCCGGCAACGGTCGCGGTAAAAACGGTGAGCAGCAGCAGCGCGATGTGTTTTAGCCACGTTCGCAAAGTCGGGCGCATTGCGTCGCGCTCGTAAAATATTTCGGTGGCAATCGAATCAAAATCCTGCATCGAAAACGGTAAAATCGGACGGTGAAAATAAGAAATCGCAAACCACAAGTATAACTGCATTGCCTTGCGATTTACGATTCACAATAATAAATATGTGATATTTGAAATTTTACTTCTTGACCGTTTTGGCTTGTAAATCCTTGCCCGGTTTGAAGCGAATTGTTTTTCCGGCGGGAATCGGAACTTCCTTGCCGGTTCGCGGATTGCGTCCGACACCGCGTTTGCGCGGTTTGACGACGAAAACGCCGAAACCGCGAAGTTCGATGCGTTTGCCATTGGCGAGCGCGTCCTTCATCGCGTTGAAAAGCGAATCTACGACCTGTTCGGCTTTCTGCTTCGGAACACCTGTTTTGTCGGCTACTTGATTAACAATATCAAGTTTAATCATAATTTCCCTCCGTTCTAAAAATTTGAAAAGAAAAAACCAAAATGAATGTTAAAGCCAATCATAAAACGCTAAGTCTACATCTGTCAAGATTTTGCGAGGTAAAGTTGATATGCCGAAAATAATAAACACTGCATTTCAGGCAAATCTCGCTAAATCAATTGACGAAATCTGTCGAAAATAGAGTCTTATTAAACAAATCCGATTTTATCGTGAAATTCAAAATATTTTTCCGTAACAGTTTCGGGAACTTCATAATGCGGGTAATGTCCGACGTTTTCCAGTTCGATAATATCAATTTGATGCGGGACGACTTCGCGGAATCTTTTGACCAGATGTGCGCCCGAAACTTTATCGTCCAAACCGTTGATAAAGCGAAAAGGCTGTTTCATTCTTTCAATCGCGCCGACCCAGCGCGCCCGATATTTTTCGCGTTCGCTCATATAGCGAATTAATTTGTGCGCGATTCGTTTGCCGTCGTTGTATTTGAAAACCGTGACGAAATCATTTAATTCCGCTTCGGTCGGCTGCGTATCCGCACCGAAAACAGTTGCCAGACTCTTTTTGAATTTCGCGTCGGAAATCAGTCTGCCGAATAAAAATCCGAGCGGACTGATTAATAATTTCTGCGCCGCAATCGGGCGATGCGTTTCGGGAAAAAGTGCGCCGTTTAAGAAACAAATCGTTTCAATCGAAAAGTTCAGACGATTTTCTTCCGAAAGGGCGAGCAGTTCCTGCGTAATCGTATTGCCGTAATCGTGCGCGAGAATGTGAATTTTTTCGATTCGCAAATCTTCAATCAAACCTTGCAAAATCTCGACTTGATTAAAAGTCGTGTAATCGAAATCCGGCGGTTTGTCGGAAAATCCGTATCCGATCATATCGAAAGCCAAAACGGAAAATCTTTTGGTCAACTTGCTCCAAATTTTATGATAATCGAACGACGACGACGGGAATCCGTGAAGACAAAGCACGATATTTTTCGGATTTCTTGAATTTTCATCGAAACGATAAAAAATTTGATTGCCTCGATACTCGAAATATTTTCCGTTTTTCCGCCAATCATTTAAATTCATTTTCTCTAAAATCACTTTTTTAGCATAAAAGTTTTCCAGCAATTCGGCAAAAATGCTAAAATCTTGAAAACCGAAAACGAAGACAAGGGGAAACAAAAAATGTTAAGAGGAAGAGAAAGCAGCAACATTGAAGACCGGCGCGGGATGGGCGGCAAAGGAATAGCTGTCGGCGGCGGCGGAATCGGCGTTTTACTTTTATCGCTGGTTATTTATTTGTGCGGCGGCAACGAGGCTTTGAATTTTTTCAACCAAATTACGGGCGGCGATTCGCCGCAGGTTTCGCAGCAACCACAACAGCAGCAAGCACCGAATAATCAGCGGGCGAACGACGACCAGAGAAGTTTTGCCGCGTCGGTTCTCGGAAGCACCGAAGACGTTTGGAATCAGGTTTTGCAGCAGCAGGCGCGAACGCGCTACCGCGAACCGAAACTCGTCCTTTTCGATGATCGGGTGCAGTCGGCGTGCGGCGTTGCCGGCTCTTCAACCGGACCTTTTTATTGCCCGGGCGACGAAAAACTTTACCTCGATTTCTCTTTTTTCCGCGATTTGAAAACCGAATTTAAAGCCGACGGCGATTTCGCGCAAGCCTACGTTATCGCGCACGAAGTCGGGCATCACGTTCAAAATATCTTGGGAACGATGGACAAAGTAAACTCGGCGGGAGAAAACAATCAGCTTTCCGTCGCGCTCGAACTGCAAGCCGACTGCTACGCCGGAGTTTGGGCGAATTACGCGCAGAAAAAGGGATTGGTCGAAGCCGGTGACGCGGAAGAAGCGATTCGTGCGGCGGCGGCGGTCGGCGACGATGCGATTCAAAAGCGGGCGCAGGGCTACGTCGTTCCCGAATCTTTCACGCACGGTTCTTCAAAAGAGCGAATGTCGTGGTTTACGCGCGGATTTCAAACCGGCGATATGCGTCAATGCAACACTTTCGGCAGATAATTTGTAAACTCGACAAAAATTAATAAACTAAGGTGAATTTGGAAGCATTAATTCGATTGATGCTTCTGTTTATTAATTTGCGGCGAGTATCTAAAGTTAAAAATAGCTGTCAGTTGATCTTTTTTCATACAATCTTTTTTCCCATACTCAAGTAGTTTCTAAAATGAATTATAAAAAAATGTCCTCGGGCAAAAAGCGGTTTGTCTTATTTTGCCTTTTGAGTTTATTCGCAATTTGTTCGCCGGTTATTTTCGCTCAGGATAAAAACAGGCAGATTTCGTTCGCCGAATCGCAATCGGTTCGCGCTCCTGACGGATCGGAAAATTCCACATTAACACTCGATTTCGTGATGGAAAAAATTGCTCAATTCGGAGGTGAAAAACACGGCGGAATTAATATTTCCGACGAAAATACGCTTATCGCAATTAACGAATTTAAGATTAAATCTAAATATTTTGACGCGCCGAATAACAAGCCGGACAAAAGCAATGGTTTTCTTTTGCCGAAATATTTACGCGCCTCTTTTGTTACTAAATCGGAAATTGACTCTAAAATTATCGCTCGATTTAACACCGACGGTTTGAAAAATGCTGACGCGAATTTTCCTTTCGCTTCGCATAAAGTTTCAGCTAATAATTTTGCCAAAAATTCGACGGATCATCCGCCGACTTCGGACGCGCAAAACGGGAAGATTGACGACGGATTTCGGTGGCGACCCGCGCTTCAGCAAGCATTTTTGTTTCTTGCCGTGCAGCACGGATACGCGATGACTCAGCCGAAAACGCGCGAGGCGTTGAAAGGCAAATTTTTCCGCGATTACGTCAAATCGGTAAAATCGCTGCGCGGCTGGGAAGACGGCGGAAGGTTTTTTACGAATTACATCGCTCATCCGATGCAAGGCTCGTTTCTCGGTTTTATCCAAATTCAAAATGATCCGAAAGGGATAAAACAGCGTTTCGGCAGTTCGGGCGATTATTGGCGAAGTCGTATGAAAGCGATGGCGTGGTCGGCGGCGTGGAGTACGCAGTTTGAAATCGGACCGATCAGTCAGGCATCAATCGGCAACGTCGGCTTAAAGGGAAAACAGACTTACATTGACATAGTAATCACGCCGACGGTCGGAACGGCGATGCTCATCACCGAAGACGCGCTCGACCGTTTCGTTATCGAACGCATCGAACGCTCGACCAACAATTATTACCTGATGATTTTCAGCCGAATGCTGCTCAATCCGACGCGCACCGTCGCCAATCTGATTCGCTTCAAAATTCCCTGGCACCGCGACCGACCGCGAGCAAAATAGAGATGTTTCCAAGAAACAGGACACGGATCAGCACGGAAAAAGCGCGGATTGACGCGAATAAATCTATCATTAAAAATCTTAAAAATCCGTTATTAATCCTCTAAAATCCGTGTCCTTTGTCTCACTTATTCTTTCACGTCTTTAATTCAACGGCTGGAACGGTTTCGCGTAGATTTACTGAAAAACCCAGCATAAAAATCTGACTTCCGCCGTGCAGAGCGATTCGAGCCAACAGGTCGTCAGAAAAATTCGTTTTTCGATGTCGGATGAAATCGCCTGCGACTGTTTGACGTGCGATTTGTCTTTTTCGAGTTGATATTTCGCGGCGATTTCTTCGTTGGTTTGTTTCGATTCGCCGAGCGCGCGCAAAGATTCCGAAATCCAGCTTTGCAGTTTGGATTCGGTGTCGTTTTCGCCGAGAGCCTGAAAAACGCCGATGGCGAAACGCGATTCGGCATTTTCAAACGGGTAGACTTCATTTCCCTGCGCCGCGTCGTCCGCCTGTTTCCATTGAAAAAGTTCTTCGACGTGTGGATGCCGAACAAGCGCGACGCGCCCGTCAAAAGTTAAAAACCATTCGAGCAGACTCGTTAAAGAACCAACGTCAATCTCGCCGTTCGCGGTTTTTCGCAGCGCGGGCGGATAATTTTCTTCTTGTGTTGCTTTTGTCATCTGGTATTTTACAGAAAAATCGTGTAATCATTTCATCATTATTCGGACGGAAAAATCAATCATCTTTTATCTTTTTACAATCACGCAGCGGCTTTCATATAATTTTA
>JALYQJ010000484.1 GCA_030855875.1 Acidobacteriota bacterium | reverse complement strand
CCTGTTCCGAATGCTGGAATTATGCGGCGGGCAATGGAATACACCAAAGATTTCGATTTGCCAATCGTTGACCATTGCGAAGATAAATCGTTGTCTTCGGGCGGCGTGATGCACGAAGGGAAAATTTCGCTTCTTCTGGGTTTGAAAGGAATGCCCGCGCTCGCCGAAGAGATTGACGCGGTGCGCGATATTATTCTGGCGAAGGAAACCGGAGCGCACATACACATCGCCCATATCTCGACGAAAGGCGCGATTGAAGCTGTGCGCCGCGCGAAAAACGAAGGCATTAACGTCACCTGCGAAGTTACGCCGCATCATTTTACGCTGACTGATAAAACGGTCGAAGGCTACGACACGAACACGAAAATGTCGCCGCCGCTGCGCTCGGAAGAACATTTAGAAGCGATTCTGGAAGCGATAAAAGACGGCACGATTGACGCGATTGCGACCGATCACGCGCCGCATCATTCGGACGAAAAAGCTCTCGAATACGACCGTGCGCCGATGGGAATTACCGGACTTGAAACTGCCGTCGGCTTGGCTTTCAGCGAACTCGTTCACAAAGGAATCATTGATTTATACAGATTGGTTGAATTTTGTTCGACCAATCCGGCGAAGATTTTTAATTTGAAAAATCGCGGCACTTTGCGCGTCGGTTCAATCGCCGATGTCACGATTCTTGACCCGAATCTGGAATGGATTTACAAAAACTCCGAATCAAAATCGAAATCAAAGAATTCGCCGTTCGATAATTGGAGCTTTGTAGGCGCGACAGTAACAACAATTGTCGGCGGAAAAATTGTTTATCGCAGATGATAATTTTCTTTTTGTGATGTAATTTAGATAAATAAAAGGTTTTTAATTTTTATCAAACAGAGTGAGAAATTTATAAAATGGAATGGCTGTCTGATCCTTCAATTTGGATTGCGTTTGCGACTTTAACGCTTTTGGAACTTGTTCTCGGTATTGACAACATCGTTTTTATCTCGATTCTGGCGGGCAAATTACCGCCCGAACAACAGGAAAAAGCGCGTTATATAGGACTGGCATTGGCTCTTTTAATGCGCGTAATTTTACTTTTCTCGCTCTCCTGGGTTATCGGTTTGACCGCGCCGCTTTTTACCGTTTTCGGACAGGAAATATCGGGGCGCGATTTAGTCTTGCTCATCGGGGGTTTGTTTTTACTGGCGAAAAGCACACACGAAATTCACGGCTCACTCGAAGGCGAAGAAGGTCATAAATCCACGAAAATCTATCCGTCATTTATCAGTGTTCTCATCCAGATTATGCTGCTCGACATCGTTTTCTCGCTCGATTCGGTGATAACGGCGGTCGGAATGGTTGATAATCTTTGGGTAATGATTGCGGCGGTGGTCGTGTCAATCGCTTTTATGATGGCGTTCGCCGGAACAATCGGCGCGTTTGTCCAAAAACATCCGACTATCAAAATGCTTGCCTTGTCGTTCTTAATTTTGATTGGCGTAACATTGATTGCTGAAGGTTTAGACCAACACATTCCGAAGGGTTATATTTATTTTGCGATGGCGTTTTCGGTGTTGGTTGAAATTTTGAATTTGCGCTTGCGAAAAGTCAAAACCGATCCTGTTCATTTACATAATGCCTATTCTGACGCGGACGAAGCAAAAGCGATTGAAAGGTAAATATGGAGGGGAATAAAAGCAAAAGACGGCTTTCGAGTCGTCTTTTTTGTGTCTTTCCAGACAAACGAAAAAATCTATATATGAAAACAATATTAAAGATTGGTCTAACGATTTTGTTGTGCGCCGCCGCGACAATAGCGCAGACAAAGAAAACGGAAAGTATTTATACGGATTTGGCGAGCGAGAAATGCAAAACGATTGAATCGAACGCGAACGAAGGCGGAAGTTATCTTGGCGAATGCGCGGGCATCGGAGGATATAAACTTGAAGTTCTCGAAGGCGATTTGCGTCAGACAGTCAACGTCGTCGCGCCGAATCGCAAAAAATACGAACTCGAATTGTGGAATAAAGTTTCATCCGGCTTTTCCGCCGTCGGCGACAAAGCCGAATGGCGCGTCGTCCGCACCGGCAAAACCGTCAAACCGACGGCGTTAATTTTTCGCTTTAACGCGAGCGACAACCCGGAAAAGCCTGAACAAAATACTTCTTATCTGGTCATCGTCAAAATCACTAAAGCGGCGGTTTGCGTTACCGATGTTATCAAACCGTCGGCTAATGCAAATACGGAAGCACGTAAACTTGCCGACGTTTCAGCGAATAAACCCTGTCATTCTGGAAATTAATTTTTATTACGGAAGATTGCCGTGCCACCGAATTGTAAAATTATGAAAACTTTTATTTTATCGTTTTTATTTACCGTTATTACCGCTTTGACAGCGAATGCACAAACCAACATTCGCCGCGTTGATTTTAACAATTTCACCTACGAACCTTTTTGCATCGGCGAAGAAACGAACAAAGTGACCGTCAAAAGCGGCGAGTTTTTTGAGGAAAAGGAAATGGACGGTTTTACAGACCGTTTTTACTTTAAAGCGTCGCCCGCCGAATACGGCGACTTAAACGGCGACGGTCAGGACGAAGCGGTAATTTTAACCGTTTGCAATACGGGCGGAACCGGCAATTTTTCCGAAGGTTTTATTTATCAATTAAAAAATGGAAAACCCGTTCTACTCGTCCGCATCGAAGGCGGCGACCGCGCTGACGGCGGTTTGCGTTCGGCAAAAGTTGAAAACGGTCTGCTCGTTGTAGAATCAAACGATCCGGGCGAACACGGCGGTTCGTGCTGTCCCGAATTTGTCATTACTTCGAAATACAAATTGAGCGGCAGCAACCTCGTCGCAACCGGAAAATCGAAAAAACGCGAACTTTATCCGAAACAGCGTGTCAGTTTTCCGAAAGGCGCGTCCGGCACGACTTTTAAGCTAACGCTTCCGGCTGGCGAGTTAAAACGATTTGTCGTCGGCGCACGAGTAGGTCAAACCTTAACCGCGTCTGTCAGCAGCAAAGAAACGTCACTGCGGCTGCTCGAAGATGCTGAAATAACCGAAGGAGTCAACAATTTTCTCGCGCGGCTGCCGAAAAACGGTGATTACACAATCGAAGTTCAAAATAACGCCGAAACTGATCTGGAAATCACTATCAACATCAAAATCAGATAATTAATAGCCGGGAGCGCGGACATCCTTGTCCGCCATATCGCGTCAGCGATGAAAAGATGTTCGGTTTCATTCAATGTTGCATTTAACCAAGGTTTTTCATCCCCTCTCGGCGATATTGCGGACAGAGTGTCCGCGCTCCGACACGAAACTGTTGACTAAACAAGCGATTCGCGTCATTTTATCAATATGTCTAAAATATCATTTCTACTGCTTTTCAGCCTTTTCTTTTCGTCGTTTAATTTTGCGTTTGCACAAACGCCGGAAACTTTCGATTTGCTCGTCACAAATGCGCGAATCATTGACGGCGCAGGCAATCCCTGGTTTCGCGGTTCGATTGCCGTGCGCGACGGAAAAATCGTCAAAGTCGGACGATTCGCAGCACAGGCGAAAAAAACAATTGATGCCGGGAACAAAATCGTCGCGCCCGGATTTATTGACGTTCACGGTCACGTTGAAGGAATTTACCGCAATCCGAACGCCGAAAATTTCATCCGAATGGGCGTTACTTCGATTGTTACCGGCAACTGCGGCGGCTCGACGACCGATGTCAAAGCGTTTCTCGGACGAATGGAAGCAACGTCGCTCGCCGTCAATCTCGGAACGCTCATCGCGCACGGTTCGGTTCGTTCAAAAATAATGGGTTTGGATAATCGCGCTCCGACTGCCGAAGAACAAACGAAAATGAACGCGCTCGTCGAACAGTCAATGAAAGACGGCGCGTTAGGACTTTCGACAGGCTTGATTTATCTGCCCGGAACATTCGCCAAAACCGAAGAAATCGTCGAACTGGCAAAAGTCGCCGCCGAATACGACGGAATTTACGCGACGCATATGCGCGACGAAGGCGAAGATGTCGTTGCGGCAATCGAAGAAAGCATCAAAATCGGCGAACTTGCCAACATTCCGGTCGAAATTTCTCATTTCAAAATCTCCAGCAAACGACTTTGGGGACAAACCCCGACGACAATCGGTTTGGTCGAAGCGGCACGAAAAAAAGGTTTAAGCGTGACGATTGACCAATACGCTTATACGGCTTCTTCGACTTCGCTCGATTCGCGCATTCCGTCGTGGGCAATCGCGGGCGGACGCGAGGAAGGCAAAAAACGGCTCGCCGACAAAGCGACGCGAGAGAAAGTCGCGGCGGAAATGAAAGCTGATCTAAAAAAGAAAACATTCAAAGATTTCAGTTTCGCTTATGTCGCCGATTATGACGCGAACCCGGAATACAACGGCAAAAACATCGCCGAAATCACTCTGCTCGCCAAAAAATCGAAAAAGCTCGACGCGCAGATTGAACAAATGCTCGAAATGTATGAAAAAGGCGGTGCGGGAATGGTTTATCGCGTGATGGATGAGAAGGATGTGCAGAACATTATGCGCCAGCCGTTTACGATGATTGCATCCGATTCGAGCGTCCGCGATTTCGGCGACGGCTTTCCGCATCCGCGCGGATACGGCAACAACGCCAGAGTTTTAGCGAGATACGTCCGCGAATTGAAAATCATCAGTTTGGAAGATGCGATTCGCAAAATGACTTCGCTGCCCGCGCAAACCTTCGGATTAAAAGACCGGGGTTTAATCAGAGAAGGTTTCGCGGCTGATTTGGTCATCTTCGATGAAAAGGCAATCGCCGACAAATCTACTTTTGAACAGCCGCACCAATACGCCGAAGGATTTTCGTCAATCATCGTCAACGGAGAAGTCGTTTTCGACGGCGCGAAAATGACGGGAAAAATGTCCGGGCAGCCGCTTTACGGAAACGGTTTGAAAAGATAATTTTATTTGATTGCATTTCCAACTTCATCAAAAGCGCAAACCTGATTTCCGGTTTCCGTCAACGCTTTTAGATTTACGAATAAAAAGATTAAAAGCGGCAATTGTCGCCAGAAAAAATTATGGAAATTGAAACGAAATCAAACGGCGCAGGCGGAACGCCCGGCGGCATTGTCGAGTTTTTTCTCGGTCTCGGAATGGCAATTGCCGGAGCTTATTTGCTGACGAATCAAGTAATCGTCACCAGCGGTTTCTGGTCGGTTTGGGGTTATAACACTTTCGGTTTATCGCTGCTGCCGCTCATTTTCGGCATCGGCATTTTGTTTTTCAACGGCAAATCAATTATCGGCTGGTTGCTTTTGTTCGTCGGGATCATCATAATTTTCGCCGGTATTTTAATGAATCTTCACATTTATTTTCAACCGACCAGTTTATTCAATACGATAATGATGATTATATTACTCGCCGGTGGAATCGGATTAATTGCCCGCGCTAATGTCGCTCATAAATAATCAGTTTGTTATCAGGTTGGTAATTGATTAAATTCTACGGGCAATTCTGTTTCAAACTCCAACCATTCGCCGCCGTTCGGATGCCAAAAACATAAACGAAAAGCGTGCAGACACATCCGGGAGAATTTGCTGCCGCCGTATCTTTCGTCGCCGGTAATCGGATGTCCGATGTGCGCCAGATGAATTCTCAACTGATTGGTTCTGCCGGTAACTGGTTCGAGTTCGAGCAATGTTTTATCATCAAATCTTTTTTTGACCCAAAAATTTGTAATTGATTCTTTGCCGTCCGTTTTGATATTCCAGATTTTTTCTTCTTCGTAGCGTCCGACGGGCGCGTCAATCGTTCCCGCTTCATCTTTTACCAAACCGTCAACCAGCGCGAAATATCTTTTTTCGACTAATTTGCGCTGAAAATGATCGCACAAAACGCGGTGCGACCGGGCATTTTTGCCGATCACCATCAGCCCGGAAGTATCTTTATCGAGCCGGTGAATCAATCCGGCTCGAATATGAAGTGGAGAGTGGAGAGTGGAGAGTGAAGATAAATCAGTGTTTTTTTCTCTACTCTCCACTCTCCACTCTCCACTCTGATTCAAATAAAAAGCGAGGGCGTTGAGCAAAGTTCCCTTTCGCACTTTCAATGTCGGGTGAACGAGCATTCCCGGAGATTTATTAATTACCAAAACTTGCGAATCTTCAAAGACGATTTCGAGCGGAATCGGCTCCGGTTCGAGCGTCGTTTGGCGAGTGGAGTCAATTTCTAATTCGACAAAATCATTCATCCGCAGTCTGAATCCGCGATTTTCGAGTCTGCCGTTGACTTCGCAATGTTCGTCGCGCACAAGTTCGCGCAGATACATTTTGCTCAAAGTGCGAAACTTTTCGAGCAGAAAATCTTCGAGGCGCGTTTTATTTTCGGTTTGGTTTACTTGAAATTCAAATCTTGCCATTAAGGTTAATACGGTTTGTATCCGTTAATTGAAATTATAAAACATCCTGAAGTAAAACGGCTGTGACTTAATGTAAAAATAGCCGGTTCAAATGTAGAATGAAATTGGTTATAGCTTTTTTATAGGGAAAAATGGAAATAAACGAATCGCTCCTTTCAGATTTGCCCGACGCGGACGCGGCGCGGCGTTTTACCGCTCAATTTAACGAAAATCATTCGGCGCAGTGGAGAAAATTACAGAAAAACGACGGACTGCTTTCTGATATTTTAACGATTGCTGCGTTTAGCCCTTTGCTGGCGACGACTGTTTTACAAAATCCGAATTATATTTGGTGGCTCAATCGTTATCGCGGCGAATCGAAGATACGCGGCAAAGAAGAACTGCTCGAATCGCTCGCTCGTTTTTCGCTGACCAATTCCGAAACCGAACCGAATATTTTACTCGCGC
This sequence comes from Acidobacteriota bacterium, assembly GCA_030855875.1. Taxonomy (GTDB): domain Bacteria; phylum Acidobacteriota; class Blastocatellia; order Pyrinomonadales; family Pyrinomonadaceae; genus SXVE01. Next base: position 21,647 of record JALYQJ010000484.1, on the reverse strand, counting down.
GGTTTCGCCGACGCGAGCTTTTGCGAATTTTTCTGCGCGACATTCGCCGTCTGGCGACCGTTTCGGAAATCACCGAAGAACTTTCAAATTTAGCCGACGCGATTTTGGAATACGCTCTCCGACTGGCACGACAGCAGCTCGATAACCGATTCGGAAACGCGCTCGAAACCGACGAGAAAGGACGCGCCAAACCTGCAAATTTCGCCGTCGTCAGTCTTGGAAAGCTCGGCTCGAAGGAATTGAATTATTCATCCGATATTGATCTGCTGTTTTTGTATTCGGCGGAAGGCGCGACTTCCGGGCAAGGCAGCAAAGGCGCGGTGACCAACCGCGAATATTACGTTAAATTGTCGGAATTCGTCGCAAAAACGGTCGGCGGACAATCCGGCGAAGGCGCGGCTTACCGCGTTGATTTGCGGCTCAGACCGCACGGGCGAATCGGCGCACTCGCGCTTTCGGTTAAAGACACGATTCGGTATTTTCAGACCGAGGCGCGGGCGTGGGAACGACAAGTTTTGATTCGTTCGCGGTCGAGCGCGGGCGACGCGGAGCTTTACAAAAGATTTTTTGCCGCAGCGGAAAGTTACGTTTTTTCTACGGATGAAACCGTTGAAAATGCTCTGCGAAACGTCCGGCTTTCTAAAGAAAAAATCAATCTCGAACACGCCGGAAGTAAAGGCTTTAACGTCAAATTAGGCAAAGGCGGAATCCGCGAAATCGAATTCATCGCGCAGGCTTTGCAGCTCGCTTACGGCGGAAATGACGTTTGGCTGCGTTCGCGGCACACGCTCAAAAGTCTTTCCAATCTTGCCGACCGGAATCTTATTTCCGAAACCGAATTAACCGAACTTTACGACGGCTACGATTTTCTGCGCCGCACCGAACATATTTTGCAAATGGAAAACGGTCTCCAAACGCATTTCGTTCCCGAAGACGCGGCGAAACGTCTGCTGCTCGCAAAAAAAATGAACTGCAAAAGCGCGGAGAAATTTGAGGTAAAATTAAATTTTCACACATCGAATGTCAATCGAATTTTCAAGCGGGTTTTCGGCGTTTCGACAATGGAAATTGCATTGCCGGAAGCTAATTTTATTTCGAGTGAACCCGCCGAATCGAACGCGGAAAATTCATTGCGTGAAAGTGTCCAAATAACTTTGCCGCTTCAACTTGTTTCATCCATCGAAAAGTCAGCAATTAAAATCAGTCGGGAAAAATCGGCAACGCTGCAAACTTTGTCAAAATTTTCTCCGCCTTTCGCTGAAATGCTTGCGGCAAATCCGGGATTGATAAATGATTTGCCGAATCCGAAAAAACTTTTTTCGCCGCCTGATTATCGAAAAGATTTGCTTTCAGCCGTCGAAAATGAAACGAATTACGCCAAACAATTAGAAGTATTGCGAAAAATCTGGTCACGATTTACGCTGGAAATCGTCGTCTGCGATGTTTACGAACAAATCTCGCGCGTTGAATCGAAACGACTACAAACCGAACTCGCCGAAGCGAGCATCGAAGCCGCTCTTTACATCACGAAATGCGAATTAGGCAAACGACATTCCCGCGAAATCAGCGATTTTCCGTTTGCCGTTCTAGGTTTGGGCAAACTCGGCGGCAAAGGTTTGGATTACGGCTCTGATTTGGATTTGCTGCTGGTTTACGACGATACGAAACCGCTGGAAATTGATAATTTGACGCACGCCGAATTTTACAGCCGCGCCGTCGAAATCTTCGTCAACGCGCTTTCGAGTCTGACACGCGACGGGCATCTTTATCGCGTTGATTTGCGCCTCCGACCGGACGGCAAAAACGGGGCGACTTCAATCGGCAAAACCGCGTTTACGCATTATCTGCAAACCAGAGCCGCAATTTGGGAATGGCTTGCTTACGTAAAAATTCGCGGCGCGGCGGGCGATTTGGAATTGGCACGGGAAACCGAACGCGATGCGCGAAGAATTATCCACGAAAAAGCCCGTGAACCGCAGATTTCAAATTTCGATTTTCAAATTTTAAGAGATGAAACCAGACGCATTCGTGAAAAACTCGAAGAACAAAAAGCGAATTCGCCGAACAAAAAGGAAATTGATATAAAATTCGGCGCGGGCGGAATGCTCGACGTATATTTCACCGTCCGTTTTTTACAGTTAAAAGATAATATTCCCGACGACGAGGAAAATCGTTCGACCGTTTTTATGCTCGACAAACTTTACGAAAACGAATCACTGTGCCGGGAAGATTACACAAATTTGCTCGAAGGCTACAAATTTATAGCCGAACTCGACCATAATCTGCGCCTCAGCGTCGGACGTTCGACGCGCTTGCCGCTCGCCAATCGCCGAGCTTTGGAAACAATTGCCGGTCGAATGAAACTTTCGTCAATTGACGATTTACTCGAAAAGCTGACGTTTCATCGGCTCAATATCCGGCAGAGTTTCGATAATGTTCTCAAAAATTAACTTTTTTAGGTAAAAAATTCATTAACAATATATCTGATTCGATTTTCATTGACTTGAAAAATGAATTCAGATTAGAATCAATTGTTTGAAAATTCCTAAATTTCAAATCCCCAAATTTCTTAGTCATAAAAATCTAAAAGGAAAACTTATAATGAAAAAATTTCTATCTCTTTCTCTGACCTTTTTAATGCTGCAAAGCGCGTTTTGTTTTGCGTTAGCACCGACAAATATATTCGCTCAAGTTCAAGAAACTCTTACAAATCAACTAGTTGTCGAAATGGTAAAGAACAAACTTTCTGAAGAAATTATTGTTGCCAAAATTAAATCTTCAAAAAATTCTTTCGACACAAGCGCATCGTCTTTGCAAGAACTGAAAAGAAATGGCGTAACTGACACCGTAATTTTAGCAATGGTTCAGAAGGCTTCTGGAATGGAGGTTTCTCTTGCTAACCAAACATCAAGCAGCAATTTAATTGGAACCGCGATTCCTGATGGAACAGAAATCAAAATTATTACGACTGAAGAAATTAGCGGTCAAAAAGTTGTCGAAGGCGACCCGTTGACGCTGAAAGTTTCCGAAGATGTAACAATTAACGGCAGAATCGTTGTTGCAAAAGGGACGATTGTCAAAGGAACTGTTTCCAGCGCGAAGAAAAAAGGTTTTATGGGCAAAGGTGGAGATTTAAGTATTCGGATTGAATCTACCGAAACAGTTGACGGTCAAAAGCTCAAACTTCGCGCCGCTAAGAGTGGTAAAGGCGGCGATAATATGGGTTCAACCGTTGCTTTAACAGTTTTATTCGGACCGCTTGGCTTATTACGCAGAGGCAAAGAAGCCAAAATTAAAGAAGGTACTATTCTTTCGGCTTTTACTGATGAAACAAAATCAATTATGACAAATTAGACTTTTTTAATTTGTATTTCAACTTCTTCAAACCAGCACCGCTCGCAAAAGCGGTGCTTTTTTCGTTGTTCGGGCGGAAAGTCCGTGTTAAGTGGAAGCCTTTCGAAGAGAAATTTCTGTTCGTCGGATAATTCGCGCCAACTTTTCATTTTCGGTGCGCCGCAGTGCGGACAAGTTTTTTCGTCAGCTAAACTTTTCATTGTCTTTTTGCGTTAAAAACCTTTAACATTTAATATCTTGTAAAGTTCTACTTATTTCAATTCCGAAAAGTCGAAAAAACTTTAATAATGAAAATTAAAAGCCTTCTGCTTGCCGTTATTTTTTGTGCGTTTGCCCAATTTCATTTCGCGCAAACCGAGGAAAAATTTGATTTTTACACGCGCGGCGAATATCGCGCCGAAGTTCCGCGCCCGCAGAGCATTTTGCGCTACGATGTCGGCGAACAGCACACGACTTACGCGCAGATGGAAAAAGTCATCGAATCAATCGCTAAAGCCGCACCCGACCGCGTTAAAATTTACGACATCGGTGAAACCAACGAACATCGAATGCAGCATATCGTGGCGATTTCTTCGCCGCAAAATATGGCGCGGCTCGATCAAATCAAAACCGATAACGCGCGTTTAACCGATCCGCGAACGACTTCCGCGGCTCAAGCGAGTGCGATAATCCAAAATAATCCGACGATTGCGTGGATGGCTTACACGATTCACGGCAACGAATCGGCTTCGTTTGAGACGATGATGCAGGTCATTTATCAATACGCCGCGTCGAATGAACCGGCAACGCTCGACGTTTTAAACAATACGGTCGTGCTAGTTTTGACCGGCGAAAACCCGGACGGACACGAGCGTTTTGTGACCTGGTATAATTCGGTTGCGATGGGAAACGCCGACCGCAACGCGCTCGAACACCGCGAACCGTGGTCAATTTTTGGCAGATATAACCGTTATCGTTTTGATTTAAACCGCGACAACATCGCCGCGACGCAAAAGGAAACGAAGAATATGCAGACGGCGTTATTTGAATGGAATCCCCAAATCGTCGTTGACCATCACGGGCAGCCATCGCAATTTTTCTTTCCGCCTGCCGCTCTGCCGATAAATCCGAATCTGCCGATTGCCGTCACAAATAAATGGATGGATATTTTCGGACGCGCCAACGCCAACGCCTTTGACCGCAACAAATGGGATTATTACGTGCGCGATATTTTCGACCTTTTTTATCCGGGTTACTGGGATTCATATCCGTCTTTGAACGGCGCAATCGGGATGACGTATGAAACCGACGGCGGCGGTTTCAAAGGCTTGCGCTGGACACGCGAAGACGGCTCGATTGTCACTTTGCGCTCGGCAATCGCCAAACATTTTGTCGCTTCGATGACGACGCTCGATACCTTATCGAAAAATAAAACTCAGCGATTGCAGGATTTTTACGATTTCCGACGTAACGCGCTCGCTGAAGTAAATAGCGAAAAACTTAAACGCATCGTTATTTCGCCGGAAAAAGACCGCGTGAAAACGGCGGAACTGATCGAGATTTTGCAGCGGGCGCGGATTGAAGTTAAAGTTACAACTGCGTCTTTCAATTCAAACTCGGCTCACAGTTACGACTCGAAAAATTCGCCGGCGGCAACGAGAACTTTTCCCGCCGGTTCTTATGTAATTGACTTAAATCAGCCGCAGAAAAAACTTATCAAAGCCTTGCTCGAACAGGACACGCCGCAGGATGCAGCTTTCGTCCGTGAAGAAGTCGCCAAATTCCGCCGCAATGAAATGCGCGGAAAATCTTCGCAAAAGGAAGAATATCGTTTTTATGACATTACTGCGTGGTCAATTCCGCTCGCTTTCGGCGTTGACGCTTTTTGGACGGAAGACGCGCCGAACGTCAATTCAAATCCTGTAACGGCAGAATTTTTGGAAACAGCAAAACGCGGCAGCGTTTCCGGCAGAGCGCAAATCGCTTATATTATTCCTTATGAGACTGACGGCGCAGGCGCGATGGCGATTCGATTATTGAAGGAAAATTTTCGCGTCGCCGTTGCTGCCAAACAGCTAAATGCGGGCGGCAGAAGTTACGCGCGCGGAACTTTTGTCGTCAGAGTGACGCGCAATAATGAAACCGTTCACGAAGCGGTTGCGCGTCTGGCGCGTGAACTCGGCGTTAATGTCGTCGCCGTCAACACCGGCTACACCGAAGAAGGCGACACGAATGTCGGCAGCGAAAATGTTAATTCGCTAACCGCGCCGCGCATCGCAATGGTTGCCGACGATGCCGTTGACCAAACTTCCTTCGGCTCGATTTGGTGGACGCTCGACCGTTACGGTATCGAGTTTACGCCGCTGACAATCAGCAACCTGCGCGGCAGCGTATTAAATAAATACAATGTCCTGATTATGCCCGACGGTTCGGCTGGAAGATATTCCAGTATGCTCGGAAGCGGCGGAATTTCCGCGCTCAAAACTTGGGTTGCAAACGGCGGCACTCTCGTCACAATTCGCGGCGCATCGGTTTTCGCATCGCTCAAAGATGTCGCGCTGACTTCGGCAAAACTTGTCGGAAGCGATGATGACGATGAAAAAACCAAATCTGACGATGATGCGGAAGTTGATAAACGAAAGGATGCGGAAACTCAGCCTTCCGCGTCGCCAACTCCGAAAAGCGGAAAACAGCCGGTTGTCGAGGCGACTCCGAATTTGGAAATAAAAAATGACAAAGCCGATTGGCAGCCCCCGGTTCTGCCGCCGATTGCTTCGCCTTCCGCCAATGCCGGACGAGTTCCCGAAGGCGTTCCGGGCGCGATTATGCGGGCGACGGTTGACCGGACGAGTTATCTGACTTACGGTCTGGAATCGGACGAAATACCTGTTTTACTTTCGAGCGGATACTTTTTTCGATATTCAAAAGAAGGCACGAACGCGCTGGTTTTTGATGCGAAACAAAAAAAACCTCTAACAATTTCCGGTTTTGTCTGGGAAGGAAACACCGAAAGGCTTTTGCAAGGCACGACATATCTGATTGACGAGCCGAACGGTTCGGGTCACGTTATTTTATTTGCCGACGAGCCGTTTTTTCGCGGAATATTCCGTTCGATGACGCGCCCGTTTTTCAATTCGATGCTTTTTAACGGAGCTTTTTAGAAGTTTCTAATTTATTGGTTTGTGGTTACAAAAACTCGAATTTTCACTTGAAACTTTTGACCTGAAGCCTGAAACTTATAATATTATGTTTACAATCCGCGCCGCTTACAACGACAGTTTTGAAATTAACGCTCCATCAGAAAATGTGCGTGGCTTTTTCTCCGATGTTCGTAATTTTGTCGAATTAATGCCGAACGTCGAAAGCATCAATTTAGTTGGAAATGATGCGGCGCATTGGAAGATTCGCGCTGAAATACCGTTTATCGGCTCGATGAATCAAGGTTTCAACGTCGAACTCTCGGAAAATACTGAAGAGCGTATCGAATGGATTCCGAAAACCGGCGAAACGCAGAATTTTCTTCGATATGCGGCAGAATTTATCGAGAAAAGCGCAGCAAAAACACTCGTTCGCTTTTCACAAATGGTCGAATTAAGACGAAATGCCGCCAGAGATTTTCATCTACTTGCAGGGCTTGCCGGTGAACAACGAATAAGTCAAGCAATGCAGACGGAAGTCGCTAATATGATTAAAAAATTTGTTCACAAAACGAAAGAAAAATTGGAGAGTTAAATATGAAAAATATGAAAAAGCTGTTTATTTTAATGAGTTTAGTCTTTGTTTTTAGTGTCGGAACTTTTGCTCAAATGGTTTTGCCCCGCGATAGTCAGCGCGCGACAATTTCGCAGGTCATCGGCGATACGAGCGTTTCGGTTGTTTACCATCGTCCGAATACAAAAGGTCGAAAGGTTTGGGGTGAACTCGTTCCCTTCGGACAAGTTTGGCGAACCGGCGCGAACGAGGCGACCGTTTTTGAAGTTTCCAATGACGTGACAATCAACGGACAGCTTCTGCCAAAAGGAAAGTATAGTCTGCACACAATCCCGACTGAATCCGAGTGGACTCTTATTTTTAATAAAACTTGGAATCAATGGGGAAGTTTTGAATATGATGCAAAACAAGACGCGCTACGAGTGTCGGCAAAACCGACGACCGGCGAAATGCGCGAAACGATGTCATTTGATTTCGGCGATATGAAACCTAACTCAACCCAAGTTGTTATCGCTTGGGACAAAGTGCGCGTTCCGTTTACGATTGATGTCGGCGATGTTAATAAACGCATTGTCAATGATTTTCGCTCTAAAATAATTGCCGATCCGGTTCAAGCGACAAATTATATTTTAACTGCAAAAATTACTACTTCATACGAAGAAGCCCTAGGATGGCTGAATAATTCGATAGCAATGCGCGAAACATTCGGCAATCTTTCAGCAAAAGCTCGACTGCTTAATGAGATGGGAAGACTGAACGATGCTGTTGCAACTGCCGAAAAAGCGATTCAAGTCGGCAAAGCCGCGACTCCCGTCGCTAACACGAATAATTTGGAGAATCTTTTGAAAGGGTGGAAAACCAAAAAATAATTTACACTAATTGTTTCGGAGTTTGTTAAAGTGTCTGAATTTGGTAGTAAATTTTTTCGGAGTTAATCTTAACTAAAAGAAAAAAGTTAAAGAATTTAATTCTAAGAATCAGTCACAAATAAATTGGAGAAAAACTCATTCAAACTATTCTTTGCTTTAGGTGTGCGAATTTTTCAATTTAAAAAGTAACAGGGCGACGTCTCCCACACCGTCGCCCTTAGGTCACAAGTCCTCACCCCTCGTGACCAAATGTTCACCGGGGAGGTGAACAACATCAATTATGCACAATATTTTTCTATTTGCAAATTATCAGTTTATCATTATTTTCTACTGTTAATCGTTCGCTAAAGAATAATTACTCCATTGGTTTTCAAACTCTTCAATTGCTAATCCGCCGAGTATATAAGACCTGCGACCTTTCCCGGATTCCACGTATAAATTATATTCTCCGAGCGAAATTTTAGAGTTTATTCTGACTTCAAAACTTATCACCGAAATTTTATCGCCAAAGTCGTGTTCAAACATACTATTCGGCGTAACAGTAAACAACGGCGAGCTGAATCCGACCTTGTAATCTTTAATATTGATATTTTTGCCGCCGATGAAAATCGTGTATGATTTTCCGCCATTCAAAGTAATTGAATTTTCCGAAAGCTGTCCGTTAAATCCGATATAACGCGCTTCAAAATCAGTTGCAGTCTGTTCAAGTTTTTTTGAAATATTTGCCGGTTTGTTTTTAGAAACTTCGACTATTCCAACTTCTTCAGCCGACTTTAACGATTTAGCTTTTGAAAGATTGTGCGCGTAAACTCGATATTTTGCGGCAGGTAATGATTTAAAATGAAAAGTGCCGTCACTGTTTGTTAAAAATTCACTGACGATTTTTCCCGTATTGAAGTCTTCAACCCACAGTTGATAATTTTTTACGGACTTGATTCCATCGGCAAAATATATTTTTCCGGTTATATCTCCGCAGCAAGATTGCTGTTCAATAGGACTTGTGCCATAAATAGAGCGAATCGCTGAAATATCTGTTGCAGATAAAGTTCTGGAGTTAAAATTGGATAAATTATAAACTCCGTTTCTGCTGTTACTTTCGTGCATCGTCGCGCCGAGAATCAACGAATGTTCCAATCCCAGCAGGTGTCCTATTTCGTGTGTTAGAGTAGCTTCAAGATCAAAAGTTCCAATTGTTCCGTCTGTAGAAAATTGCTGATAAGGATTTAACACAATGTCGGCTTCGGTGATCTCGCCTTTTTTATTGAAAAATATTCGCGTTATAGCCGAAACTTGCTCCGCATCTCCACCGAACAATGAAAGATTTTCAGGCGTTTGAGCGATTGTAATTAAACTAACGCCATCACCGAAATTTCCAGCCGGGCTAACCGACTGTGTGTCAGAGGTAGTTTCCTCAAATTCAATATTGGATACTGCCTGCCATGACTCTAAACTCCGCCGAACTGCTCCTGCGACATTGCTTTCAGCTTTAATATTCGGATTTGATTTAATTAGCGAATTCGAGATTGAAATTGGGATTACACCCCTTTTCCAATGAACTTTCAGGTTAGTTTTTTCTTCCGAATTCTGTGGCGCGTAGGGTCTCACCGAAATTGAAGACACAATCAGCAAACAAATCATCAAATAAATTCTGTATGATGTATTCATATTCCAAAAAGTTACTCGATATTCGGGGCAAAACCCTCAACATTTTCACGACCGACTTTTTCTAAATCAGCGAAGCCGACGACTAACAATAAAACTACTAATCCGAGAGTAGCAAAGACGTAAAGAAGTGCGATTTGTTCTAAATAAAGCAAAACTCCGATGACGATGCCGACTAATGCAAACCAGAAAAGCGCGATTGTCCGGCGACTGTATTTATTTTGTATCTGTGCCATATTAATAATATTCACTTTTAATTAAAGTGTAGTTTTTATTGATAACAAATTTTTCCGTTTTCAACAATTAAAATTCTTAACTTTTGTGTAATTTTACAAATCTTCAATTATTCGAATCGGAAAATTATTTGTTTTATTTTCGCCGGATTTAAACGATTGCAAAACCGGCGGTTGCGTTTTCTTCCCCCGACCTTTTTCGCCTACATCAACAATATCATATTCCTGTAGAATAATATCTTCACTTAGTTCAGCTTTTATTTTGCTTAAATCCGCCTCGATAATTTTCGTTTCGCCGCCGCTGCGCCGAAAGATTGTCACGGAACTTTCAATTGCTTCCTTTGATAAACCGCCCGCACTGTCAATCGCTCTCGATAAAGTTATCTTTGAACGTGCCGCTATTTGTTTCGGACTTTTTACGCCGCCGATTATATAGATTGGTTCCGCTTCTAAAACTGTAATAATATCACCGCTCAAAATTTGCGGATTTGCTTCTGCGTTACCGTTTAAAAGGTCGGCTATTTTAATATTTATCGCCATCGAACCGCCGACCTGACTCGTTTTAACGAATCTTTCACGCTTTTCACCACTTTCGACAATTTCGTTTTCAGCAGTTTCTATATTGCAGCTCAAATTTTGCGGACGAAATATGCGAATTTCACCGTTTGCCAGTTCTGTTAAACCACCACTGATAATCAGCAATTCATTGAGAAAAACTTTTCTATTAATTTGAAATCGGTGCGGCTTTTTAACGGCTCCTTCTAAAATCGACACAGCCCGATTGGAACGATCAACAATCTTGACGACAACTTTCGGCTCGCGCAGTAGCTTTTCGTAACTGCGGGCGACGGCGAACGCGATGTCTTTTTCGCTGCGGCACAGCCCGAAAATCGGTTCTTCGATGAAATTCACGCCGTCCAGGAAACCTTCCGGTGTTAATTTGCCGCGCCAGTCATAGTCGAAACTTCCTAGAATATCAACGTCAATCAAATCGCCGTAATGAACCAAATTTATTTCGGAATTTATTTTCGATTGTGCATTTTCCGGCGTAACAGTTTCAGGAATGGGAATTTGACCAAACAGCAAACCTCTGATGAAAAAGATATAAAGGGCAATAAAATAAAATTGCAATAATTTTCGGTATTTCATTAAAACTCGCCGCTCAAATTATGCTCACCGATCAGAAAATTTTCAAACCGGCTGAAACTGCATATTTCACACAAGACTTTTACTCAATTTGTTATCTTCTTTGCTGCTTTTATTTTTAGGTTTATCTTTTCGGGTCGGTTTTTTGGTTACCGTTCCCGGAACTGCAAATCCTTGAAATTCCCAGTTGCAGGCATCGCATAATAGATTGTAACGAAATAAAAATTTAGACCAAAGCGGTGTCGGACGATAACCTCTTCTAATTCGGCTGCTTGAACACTTTGGACATTTTTGACTAATCATAATTATCCTCAAAATGAGAATTTTCTCTACCAAGTTCCCTTTTTTCCTTTTTAATACTTTCCAAACCGCGAATCTTTTCGAGTTCCGCAGTTATTTTTTCTGTCATCAATTGACGCTCCGCGTTCTGGATGTTTTCGCGTCCGAGGTAAAAAAGTGCATCACGGTAATGATTAACGGCTCTTTTGTAGTGTCCTTTAAAAACTGAACGCTCGGCTTGCTCAATCCAATGAGAAATTCTAATTGTTCCGATAAATTCCGTTAGTGCCGCTTCAGAATGTTTCAAATTTAATTCATTCGGATAAAACTGCAAAGCAGTATGAATAACATCTAAAGCCTTCTGCGATGCTTCCAATCTTTCGTTTATTGTAACATTATTTTTCGCATCACGGGTAAGCGAACGGGCTTCGATTTCAGCCCATTCGAGTAAGTGAAAATGGTGCAGTTCTTTAACTACTTCCCTGCCGCGCCGCAGAGCAGCCAATCTGGGCGAGCCGACCGCAACGGTTTTAAGTTCATTTTTGCTCAACAAAAGATATTCGTTGCAGATTTCAAAAACTTCCAGATGTCCGTTCGCAAATTTACCGAAAACTCTTGCCGCCTCTGATTTCTTTTTGATTTGTTTGATGATTGCGGCGTTTTTTTCGAGCGTTAATTTATTGGGCTTTTGAATTCCTGAATTCAAAGCCGGAAGCGCGGCGATGTTGTGGTCGAGCCTTCTCTGCGCTGAAATATATCTTTCTCTTGCATTTCGCAAAACGATTTCACGCAAAAAAACCGCCCCGCCTAAAACAAAACTTGCACCGATTCCTGCGCCGATCCAAGGCATTTCATCACTCTCATCGTGAAAAATCGCCCAGAGCAAAAAGAAAAATGCGACAGTAGCGGCAATCGTTAAAACGTAATAATTCGATGCGGGAAGCCAAAACGGGCGATGCTGCCTGACCGCTTTATAACTGTATCCTTGTATCGTATCGGTGCGATTTGGTCTTCCGTTCAAATGCCTCTCCTGTTTAGATAAATTGTTTGCAGCCTCAAACCAAACGAATTTTATAGTGAAACTTTAGTCGAAAAATGTCAATTATCAGGCGTTTTGCGGTTTTTATTTCAACAAAGCTGTTGCACACGATTTTTTGATATAATTCAAGTATTATGAGCGGCAAAAAGAAAAACCCCGAACGCCCGATTTTCGATTCGATTCGTAAGCCGACTGCTCCGCCCGGACAAAAAATCGGGAAAGATAAGCCCGAAGAAAAGATTCATCCTTCGCAGAGAAAAACAAAACACAAGAAAAAGTCGGACCCGAATATTTAATTATGTCAATTTTCAGAAACCGGAAAGAATCTCGACCGGACATTTGGGCGCGACCGGAAATGCCTGTCACTTTCAGAGCTGAAATTATGCCCGGTAAAAGCCGTGAAGAAAGAACTTTTCGCGTCAAAGACGTGCTGCCGAATAATCGCGTCAGACTTCACGAATTCTCCGGCGAACATCAAAAAAATGAATTTGAAGCCCTAAACTTTCTGCGCGACAAAACCAGTTAATCTACCAATTGTAAATTTTACCGACTTCAAGAATTTCTAGATTTTTTATGTCTAATTCCGCGATTTGAGCGACAATTTCTTCATAATACATCGGCTTGATATTAATGATATAAATCGGACAAGTTTCGTTTTTGAATTTTGAGATTTCCGACTTTAAACAATCGGGTGTTAAGTGATGCGAAACCTGAGCTAAATCTCTGAGTTCGTTTGGAAAAGCACATTCGATTAAAAGCGCGTCAAGCCGATCAACTTTATTAACTTCACTCCAAAACTCTTCCATCTCAGCTGTGTCGCCGGTAATAGCGAACGATTTTTTTTCGTTTGAAACAATCAGCCCGACGGTCGGAACTTTGTGATTTACGCTAACGGCGACAAAATGCAAATCATTAATGCAAAATTCTAAACCGTTCTCAAATGTTTTGTATTCCATAACCGCGCCGTTTTCATTAGAAAGTTCGGAGAATCGCGGATAAACTGACCAATTAAAAATATCGCGTTCGAGAACTTCGATTACTTCCGCCGTCGCGTGAATTCGGATCGGCTCGCTCAAACCGGCAAATAAATCGTCAATAAACAGAGGCAAACCGGCAATATGATCGAGATGTGCGTGCGTTAGAATTATGTCCCGAATATTTCGTCTCTGTTCAGGATTTGCAGCCATCGCCAAACTTCCGGCATCAATTGAAATGCAATCGTTTATTACAAAACAGGCGAGATGCTGTCGCGGCGAAGCGCAACCGTCAATGCCGAATGAACTGGGAAGCAATTGGAATTTCACGCTCTTACTTTTACTTTGTATTCTAAATTCTAAAATTTATCTGAAATTTATCTGGCGCAGGTCTGGGCGCGTCCGCCGTCAATTTCATAAGTTACGCCGGTAATCCACGAGGCGTTTTCCGATGCCAAAAAATATATTAACTGCGCCACTTCCTCCGGCGTTCCGACTCGTCCGAGCGGATGCGTATTTTTTGACTTTTCCAAAAAATTTTCGTAATCCGATTCGGGCATTCCGCCGCGCTTGTGCAAATTAGTCACAATAACTCCCGGATTCACCGCATTTACGCGAACGCCTTTCGGAGCGAGTTCCAGAGCCGAACATCTGGTAAGCTGATCAATCGCGGCTTTTGAAACGCAGTAAGACAAAACATTCGGAAACGCGCGAAGCCCTGTCACGCTTGAAACATTGACGACGTTTCCCTTTGAATTTTCCAGATGCGGCGCACATTTTTGCATCATATAAAAAACGCATCGAAGATTGATATTCATCATTTTGTCCCAATCATCGAGCGAAGTGTTTTCAATCGAACCGTTTTTTATAATTCCGGCGGCATTTACCAGAATGTCAATCTGACCGAAATGTTCGACGGTTTCTGTAATCAGTCGGTCAACTTGTGTTGTTTCCTGAACATCGGCAAGACAAATTTTAATTGTCCCGTTTTTTTCGTGAGCTTCGCTGCGAAGAAATCCTAATTCCCTTTCGTTTCTGCCGACAGCGATTACTTTTGTTCCTTTTTCGGCAAATAACAACGCGGCGGCGCGACCGATTCCGCTGCTTGCGCCGGTTATTACGGCAACTTTTTCATTCATAAATTATTGTTTTGAAATTTAGAAAGCAGTCTATCACATCAAGTTAATGAAAAGTTCGGATTTATTTCAAGTGCGGAAATTTATTTTTGTTCGCTAAAAAAGGTCAGTCGTAATTACGACTGACCTTTTTTAGTTCTGGAATTTTAATATGTGTTTAAGCGATAAATAAAAACTTTTTCAATAATTCTTAAATTTCGCCTGTTTGCGGTCTCGCTGCGAAAAGTTGTTCAAAGGCAATTTTGGTTTCTTCGCGTTTGCGAGTTTGGAAATCGCTCACCCAATTAGTCACGTTTGAAACCATCTGGCGGGCTGATTCTTGTTTTGATTTTTTTTCAACTGAAACAGGCACTTCGACATTCCTGACTTCACCTTTCTTGATTACTTTAATTTTACCTTTCGTGGACATTATTGCGTTGCTCCTTAGTTTTTATAAATGCTTAAAATATAAATATTGCGTGTTATTATCGAATCCCGCTTTTTTGTTAGCAATTTGAGTGCCATTACAAGAACGAGAGGAATTATTTTTTTTGCAGTCTGAAAGAAATTATATTTTGTAAATCTCTGGCATTTGCATTCTGCAAAGCAATTTAATTTCTTTTCGCGCATTGCTAATATTTGAAGGACGAATTTTCATTAAATAAAGTTCCGACAATTTCTTCAAATTCAATAAAAATCAGCGAAAAGTCAAAATTATTTGGATCAGCAAAAATGTCATTTTCTTATGGCATATTCGTTGCGGATTAATTGGTGATGAACTTTTACGATTTTTTAATTATTTATTTGGCTTGCGGCGCACCGGTGAGCGTTTATTTTTATTTTCAAAACCGTCGTCTTTATTCCAAACAGTTGTGGCTCAAAACCATACTCAATTTTGTTTTCTGGATTCCTTTTTTCGTGCAGTTATTATTCAAAAGTCGAATGAGGTCGAATTTCTCGAAAATCCGCTTCAAATCGAAAATAAATTCCACTGGCAGAGATAATCGAATACAAACTCTAAAACGGGAAATTGAAAATGTTTTGTCCGACAGCGACTTAAAAATTTCGATTTATGAATTCCGCGAAGTTTTTGAAAGATTTGCCGGACTGACGATAGCTTACTCGAATACAAATTCAAAGCCGCACAAACACGAAACTGAGTTTTTTCGCGTTGCCGCTTTCCAAAATCAAGAGCTTTCGAGCAAATGTTTACACCGACGCAACCAAAAACGGCTTTATTTTCATCAAACCGAAGCTGAAAAGGATTTTTTTAGAATGATTGCCGCAATTTCAAATTCATTAAAGAATTCGGCGGAACTGGAATTTTTAACTATTGAATTTGTCAAACTTTTAAACAATTCCGCCGCGCAAAAAGCTTTAACTGAAATTTTTGACTCTAAATTGCAAACAACCCGAAAAATTTCCGTCATTGATTTGGAGAAAGATTTATGGATGCTCGAAACACTCAATACGCCAACCGTCAAACAAATCTCGATGAGATTGCAAACTACCGAAAAGACGGCGAAATAGTTCGTCAGAGATTGGATTATCTGCTCGCCGCGAATGCCGAAACCAACCGACAAAAAGCGATGTTCAAATCCGACCGGGAAAAACTCGAAGCGGATTTGATGAGAAACCCTTTGACTACGGAAAAAACTTACGCTTATTTCGGCTTGTTGCTTGGAACTTTTCCGCCCGCCGCTTTTTTTACAAAATTTGCGATTGATTCAAGAATCGCTTTCGGTGAAGAAGCCTGGATTTTCGGTGTTCTATTTATCGTGAATTTAATTTCGGCGGTCGTCGGTTATTTTTCCGGTAAACTGATTGCAAAAAGCGTTCGTGAAACCGAAAGTTATTCGTGGTGGGCGATGTTTCTGGTTCTTCCGTTTATCGGAATGTTCTGGGGAATGATGGCGGGCGGCGCGGGCGGCGCGATAATATTTATTTTCGGTGCATTTTTCGGTGCGATTTTGGGCGCACTTGTCGGCGGCATTGCTTTGCCGGTGTTCACAATTTTTCATCGCTTGATGAAACGCGGCGATGTTATCGAACTCAAACATTTTCTTCCGATAGCTTTTGGAATTACTTTTGCTATCTGCTCTTTTATACTCGGTTCATAAGTAATTTTACCGGAAAAACTGTATTTATTAACACAAATTTCATTAATTTATAACATTGTGTAATAATTTCCAAAAATATAGGTTTTTCCAAATGAACAAATTCTTACTGCTCTTTAGCATCATTTTAGTCTTAAATATTTGCGTCTTTTTGCAAACCGCCCCGCCGAAAGATGATTTTCAATTTTGGGGTGAAACTACTGTTTTTATTCCGATTGTTAAACGAAAAAATTCCGCTGACAAGGAAGTTGAAAAATTAGTATTTTTTATCAATGGAGCTTTACGAATCGGTAGAAATATTTCGCGTCCGGTTGATGAAAGAATTGGTTTCGGCTTTGAATATTACGCCAATAAATATCTGACTCTTACTCCGAGTTATCTTTATCGTGCCGGACAGCCTTTTGAAGGTAGAAAGGAATACGAACACCGCGCTAGATTTGATTTAACTTTAGGAAATAAATGGTCGAAATTTTCTCTTAAAGACCGCAGCCGCTTTGAATACCGGATCAGAAACTTTCGTTCTGATTCCGTACGTTATCGAAATAAATTACAGCTTTCAATACCGGTAAAAAAATCATCCAAGGAGATTTTTACGTCGTTCGTCGCGACCGAACCGTTTTATGATTTTCAGGCAAAACAATGGACGCGAAACGAGTTTTCCGCCGGAATAACTAAGAAATTTAGTGACAATTTCACCGCTGACTTCTTTTTTCTGTTACAAAAAAATCGAGGAAATGTTCTAAAAACAATTAACGCTTTCGTCGTAAATTTCAAAATTAAAATTGACTAACAAATTGGAAGCGGTTATTTGTAAGTTGACGGTTAAAATATTTTCAAATGCTGCTTTTGTTTCATTTATTCGCGCTTTTTCTGCTGGTTCTGCTCGGATTCTACGTTTTTGTCGCCAATCCGCGCAATCGCGCGCACCAAACCTTCGCTGCATTTATCTCGATACTCGCCTTTTGGACGGTAAAAGATTTAATCTTCTGGAATTTTTACGATGAACAAATCGGTGCCGGCTGGTGGGCTTCGACGAGTTTCATCGTCGCGCTTTTAATGCAGTGCGCTCTCGTGATTTTCGCCTGGGTTTTTCCTGAAAACGCCTGCACTCCGCGCAAACGCGCCGCGATTATTTTTGCGCCGGGTTTGGTTTTGATTCCAACCGCCGCTTTCGGACTTCTCTGGCGCAAAGTCGGTCTGGAAAACGGAATTTTTGTGATTGATTTAGCACCCCTCGCATACGCTTATGTTTTGTATGTTTACTTCATCTTTTTTTACGGTGCGAATTTGTTATACCGAAAATATATAAAATATCGCGGCACACAGAAAGGTCAGCAAATCGGCGCGATTCTGTGGGCGGCGGCAATTACCGGCGTTCTAAAAACTTTCGCCAATATCATTTTACCGTTTTACGGAATCTATTATTTTTTGCCGTTCAGCGCGATTTTCGTTCTGCCCGGCGTTTTGATTTACGCTTACGCAATCTCAAATTTCAAACTTTTTTCACTGCAAACCGCGCTCGATCAATTCCGACTTTTTCCGATTGCCTATAAAATTGCTTTGAGTATTGCGTCGGTTGCGATTTTGAGTTTCGCGCTTTTTCAGATTCCGATTGTCTGGTGGGCATTTCAAGACGGAATGACGATGGAAGCGTGGCGGCGTTATCTGGTGTTCAGCATAATTTCCGCGCTTGTGCCGAATCTTTTGCTCGTTCTTCTGATCGTTCGGACAATTTCGCGTCCGCTCCAAAAAATTACTCTGGCGGCGGTTCAAGTAACCGACGGAAAATACGGAACGGAAGTCGAGCTGCGAAAAAGCAACGACGAAATCGGACTTCTGGCAAACTCATTTAATGAAATGAGCCGTAAAATGTCTTCCGATATTGAACAACTGCGCGAACTAAACGAACAGCTTATCCGCACGGAAAAACTGGCGGCGATGGGAACTCTCGCCGCCGGAGTCGCGCACGAAGTCAATAATCCGCTCGCTTCGATTTCGTCTTTGATTCAAATAATGCAGTCAAATTCAGGACTGGACGAAAAAACGAATGACAATTTGAGATTGATTTCCACCCAAATTCATCGCATTTCACAAGTAACCCGCGATATGATGGATTTTGCCCGCGTTCGTCCTTCCGCTAAAAGTTTGGCGAATATTAATGAAATAATTGAAATCAGTCTGCGTCTTGTGAGTTTTGACAAAAAATTTCAAAAGCTGCGTCTGGAAAAATATTATGGTGACGATTTGCCCAAAATTTATGTTGACGGCGACCAGATGCAGCAAGTTTTTCTCAATCTTTTATTAAATGCGCGAGATGCAATGCCTGACGGCGGCACGATTTCCATCAAAACTTATGAAAAAGAAAATGAAATTACTGCCGAGTTTGAAGACAGCGGCAGCGGCATCGAAAAGGGTGCCAGCAAAAAAATCTTTGATCCGTTTTTTACGACCAAGCCCGCCGGAAAAGGAACAGGTCTCGGATTAGCCGTCTGTTACGGGATAGTTACGGCGCACAATGGAAAAATTGAAGTGTCTTCCAATGAAATGAACGGAACTTCTTTTGTAGTTAGATTCCCGATTGATGAAAAAACTTCTTGAGATTTAAAAATAGTGTCAAAGTGGTTTTCTAATTCTTCAAAAATATAATATCTTTTTATCTGCCAAGCCTTTCGAGAAACTTTTTTTTCGTTTCTGAATTCACTTTTATAAATCTAAATGCTTTATCGTGTTGAGTTTTTTAATTAATGCACTACTTCGGCGCAATTCGTTGAATGTATTTTATCAGTTTTTGAGGAAACAAAATGAAAATTAGATTTTTTAGCCTCTGTGCTGTCTTTTTGTTCGCTTGTTCAGTTTTCGGACAAGAAAAACCGACGGCTTTTGTCAACGCGAAGATAATTCCGATTGTCGGGCAACCGTTCGAGCAAGGAATTTTGATTGTTCAAAACGGCAAAATTACGGCAGTCGGCGATGCGAGAACCGTTCGTCTTTCGTCCGAAGTTCAGATTATTGATATGCAGGGCAAAGTGATTATGCCCGGTTTAGTTGACACGCACAGCCACGTCGGAGAAGGCTCAGGAGCAGACGGTTCGGGTCCGATTCAACCCGACGTGCGGCTTTTGGATTCGCTCAATGCAAGGGCGGCGAGTTTGCAGCGCGCTCAAGCCGGCGGCATTACAACCGTAAATGTAATGCCCGGTTCGGGTCATCTCGACAGCGGACAGACGCTTTATTTAAAACTCCGCGACGGCGCAAAGACGATTGACAATTTACTGATTTACGACAAAACAGGTAAATATTTAGGCGGAATTAAATTTGCCAACGGCACAAATGCGATTCGTGCGGGCGGCGGAAATTTTCCCGGCACTCGGGCAAAATCAGCCGCGCTCGTCAGAGAACAATTTATAAAAGCTCAGGAATACCGCGACAAAATTAAAAAAGCGGGCAGTGATAAATCAAAATTGCCGCCCCGCGATTTGGGAATGGAAGCTCTCGTCGAAGTTCTTGACGGGCAACGAACGGTTCATTTTCACACGCACCGGCACGACGATATTTTGACTGTTCTGCGGCTTCAGAAAGAGTTCGGATTTAAAGTCGTGCTTCAGCACGTTTCCGAAGCGTGGAAGGTTGCCGACGAAATTGCCAAAGCAAATGTTCCGGCTTCGATAATTTTGATTGACAGTCCGGGCGGCAAATTGGAAACACTGGAAGTTGCTTATACAAACGGCGCGGCACTCGAAAAAGCCGGTGCGGCGGTCGGTTTTCACACCGACGATTACATTACCGATTCGCGTTTGTTCCTGCGTTCGGCGGGTTTGGCGGTTCGCGCCGGAATGTCGCGCGAAAAGGCTTTATACGGAATGACGATGGCGGGCGCAAAAATGCTCGATTTAGATTCGAGAATCGGGTCGCTCGAACTTGGCAAAGATGCCGATTTTATTGTGCTTTCGGGCGACCCGTTAAGCGTTTACACACACATCACGCAAACTTGGGTCGAAGGAAAAAAGGTTTTTGACCGCAGCGACGCGAAAGATTATTTAACGGCAGTCGGCGGTTACGGCGCGTCGAGCGACCGGCTTGTTCACATTGATTGTTTTGACGGCGATTTCGGAGGACAAAAATAGTGAAAAGACATTTATCATTTATCATTTATCATTTATCGTTGACTGCTTTTCTATTGTTGATTGTTCAATGTTCAATGCTCAATGCTTTCGCCCAAATTGCCGTCAAAGGCGAAACAATCTGGACGATGGCGGGCGAGCCGATAACGAACGGTGTTGTTTTAATCAACAACGGCAAAATCGAAGCCGTCGGGACAGCCGCGCAGATAAAAATTCCGGCGAATTACAAAATCGTTTCGGCAAAAGTCGTCACTCCCGGTTTGATTGACGCGCATACGGTTGTGGGATTGAACGGTTATTTAAATCAGCCGCACGATCAAATGGCACTCGACGGAAGTTCGCCGATGCAGCCGGAACTTCGCGCGATTGATGCTTATAATGCCGAAGAAAGACTTATCGAATGGGTGCGTCAATTCGGCGTGACGACGATTCATACCGGACATCAGCCGTCCGCGCTCATTTCCGGGCAAACGATGATTGCCAAAACTTTCGGAAGAACGGTTGAAGACGTGATGATTATCCCGACCGCGATGATTGCCGTAACACTGGGCGACGGTGCATTGGCAAGCGGCGGCAAATCGCCCGGCACGCGCGCCAAACAAGCCGCGATGCTTCGCGCCGAATTATTAAAAGCGGTGGAAGCCGTTCGCAAAGCCGACAGCGCGAGGAATAATCAATCTGCAACGACGACTCGAACCGCGACGGGCAACCCGCCGAACAATAACGATAATAGTCCGAACGTGAGCAATCCGAATTCGATGCTGAACAATCCGCCGACACCGGCAAATCAAACCGCGACTGTTCAAACACAAACTTCGCCTTCGCCGCCGACCGATTTGCGTTCCGAGATGATGCAAAAAGTAATTCGTCGTGAAATTCCGCTGCTCGTCACGGCGCACCGC
Organism: Acidobacteriota bacterium; assembly: GCA_030855875.1. GTDB lineage: Bacteria > Acidobacteriota > Blastocatellia > Pyrinomonadales > Pyrinomonadaceae > SXVE01. The sequence continues at coordinate 146 of JALYQJ010000484.1, read as the reverse complement.
GCTCAGGATATTATGACCGCTTTGCGGATTGCGAAGGAATTCAACATCAAAATTGTTCTCGACGGCGCATCCGAAGCGCACGTCCTTCTCGACGAAATCAAGGCTTCCGGTTTTCCCGTAATTATTCATCCGACGATGTATCGCGC
>JALYQJ010000144.1 GCA_030855875.1 Acidobacteriota bacterium | reverse complement strand
GACAAAGCGAGCAGCGCAGCGACTAATTCGTCGGATGATTGCAGAGTTTTTAATAATTTTTTCGCCGTGTTCACAAAGCGAAAATTTTATCACATCAAAAATTATTCGGTGAAGCGGTTTTCAATTTTTCAACTTCGGCTGATTGTGAAAGCGGCGCGTTCAGGCGTTCGGGAACGATAAACGACTTTTCAAAAAAGGCGAAATCATTCTGTATTTTTTCGTATTCGGTCGCCGGACACCACGAATGAAGAATGTATAGCGAGAGTTCATCAAATGTAATAATCAAATGTCCTTTAACTTTTTGCCGGTTGACGAATTTTTCAAAAACGAGCAGTTTCGCCGGATGTTTGCCGCTGTAAACATTCAAACGGGTTATTTCCCGAAAACCCGAATCTTTCAACGCCGAGCCTTTGTTTCCGCTTTGCTCGGCGATATGTTTGGCAACGTAATCGGTAAGAAAATCGAGCATTTGCAAAGAGTTGACTTTTTTAATATCGAGATCGGCGGGAACGGGAACGACTTCGAGCATCGTCAAACTTTTTGCAGTATTATCAACGGCGATCATTCTCGCTTCGGGCGTGTGAATCAAAGGATTGTCGAGTTCGAGCATCTTCCAGCCTTCCGGCAGATTTATTTTCGCTCCGGTTTTTTTATCCTGAAACGAATTTCCTTCGATTTTGTATTGGTCGAGATTTGAAACCGTTGAACCGAAATCCCCAAAACCCGGCGAAATGACGGCAATCATCGTCAGACCGAACATTCCGACAATTAACAAAAAATAAACCGCGAATGTTCCGACTCCGATCATCACGCGGTTCGGCGAAGGATTTTCCCTGCCGTGAAGAACTGCGGCGAGACTGACGAAATAGAAAAATGCCGAAACGAACGATAAAACCGAAACGACGTATTCGCCCGTATTAAAACCGATAAACGGCAAAACCAAACCGAAAACGACGAAACCGAAATACGCCCGAAACAAAACCCATTTTCTGGTCGAATCAATGTTTTCGCCTTTCCAGAGCCGCGATGCAAGCCACAAATCAATTATCAAAGGAAGAATTGATCTGCCGACACCGTAACCGATTTTTTCCGATTCATCCGCTCCGGCAGACGAATCAAACATTGAACCGACAATCATCGAAACAACGAAAAACAGCGCGTTGATGCAGATAAAAACCGCCGCCTGCCGCGCTCCGGCGCGTTCTGCGGAATTCGCCGGTTGAAAATGATTTGCAAAATCGTGTTTGTCCGATGCGGTATTCGCTTGATTAAAACGTCGGTTTTGATTACTTTGTGAATAATCATTCGCGGAATCCGGCGGAAAATCGTTTGTCGGCAACGCTTGATTCTCCGGCGTTTGATAATGCGAATCGGCAGATTCCGATTCATCCGGCAGCGGATGTTGGTGTTGATAGTTTTCTTCGATTTGCGTCGCCGCCGTAAGCCATTGCGAAACGTCGAAAACTCGTTTCAGCATTTGCCAGTTTTGCGTTTCCGTCGAAAATACAAGAGAATTTTGATTTACCTGACGCGCGTAAAATAAATTTTTGATTTCATCAATCGTCAAATATTGCAGCTCTCTGCCGTCGAGCGTGACTGCCGAATAAAAAGCGTTACTCATAACTTTAAAAATTAATAGTGTTAAAGTTTTTTTGAAAAAGATTTGAAATGACTTGAAATGACGTGAATCGGAGCGGGCGGAAAATATCCAGAAGTAATTGTATTGCCAAATGCGGTAAAATACAATAAAAAGTTTTTAACATCATTTGGCTAAAATAGAGAAATTATGCAAAAAGAAAAAATCACGCTGCTGCGCGGACTCGGATTGATCGCCGCGATTTCCATAATTATCGGAAACGTCATCGGAACGGGCGTTTTTCTGAAAGCGCGGGTGATGACTTGCAACGTCGGCAGTCCGACGTGGGTTTTAATCGCTTGGATTGCCGCCGGGTTTTTATCGCTCGCCGGTGCGCTGACTTACGCCGAACTTTCCGCGATGAAGCCGCAGGCGGGCGGCGAATACGTCTTTTTGCGCGACGCTTACGGGCGAGTTTCCAGTTTTCTTTACGGCTGGATGCAGATTTTTATTGCGAAAACCGGCTCGCAAGCTGCCG
>JALYQJ010000442.1 GCA_030855875.1 Acidobacteriota bacterium | reverse complement strand
GTGCAGACTTGCAGCGACTCTTTCAGTTCGCGCCGGTAAAGCGGATTTTCGCACTCCGGGCATTTAACGAAGATACCTTCGGTTTTGACTTTTCTTTCTTCGTCGGCAACCTGCTCGTCGAGTTTCGGTTTTTTTCGGCTAAACCAGGACATATTAAAAATTTATTATTAACTGCAAAAATTATAACTGCTAAGATTATCACAAGCGGAAAAAAAGTCTAAAGCGAAGATTTCGTTGTTGGCAAAGATTACCCGAAAGCAACCGCGAGACTGAAAAAACCTTCGTGCTTTTCCGCGTGTACCGGCAGCTAATTCTTTGATAAAACTTCGATCATTTCGTCGTGAATTAAAGTATTTGAGGCGCATATCGGCGGCGCGTAGACGCTGAACGGCGAGCCGTCGTAATATGTGATTTTTCCGCCCGCTTCTTCGATAAAAAGTTTCCCCGCCGCCACGTCCCACGGATTTAAGCCTTCTTCCCAGAAACCGTCGAATCGTCCGCAGGCGACATATGCCATATCAATCGCCGCCGAACCGTCGCGCCGCACGCCGCGCGAATAAAACAGAAAATCGGTTAAATGTTTGCCGAAACTTTCCTTTTCTTTAAAGTTGTAAGGAAATCCGGTGACGATCAGCGCGTTGGCGAGTTTTTCGGTGTCGGAAACGTGAATTTGCCGGTTGTTGAGAGTCGCTCCGCTTCCCTTTTCGGCGGAAAACATTTCGTTGCGCGTCGGGTCAAATGTCGCGCCGACGACGATTTCGCCATCCAGTTCGAGCGCGATTGTGACGCAAAAACACGGATACCCGTGCGCGAAATTGGTTGTGCCGTCGAGCGGATCAATTATCCATTTCCATCTTTTATCACCGTCAATAACGGCGATTGATTCGCCTGATTCTTCGGCTAAAATCTGATGTTTCGGATAATACGAACGAATTTTTTCGATAATTAATTTTTCCGATGCGAGATCGGCTTCGGTTACGAGATTGATGTCGCCTTTGAAGAAAATATCGATTTTCTTCCCGAACTTTTCGAGCAAAATTTGTCCGGCTTCGCGGGCGGTTTCGATTGCAAAATTAAGCATAAATTAAAGAAGAATAGAACGCGGATAACACGGATTTAGCGGATTTTCGCTGATAAAATAAATTTACTGACAGAAAATTGCAGTTATATTTTTCTATCTGCGCCGATCCGCCCGATCCGTTATCCGCGTTCTATTCCTGATGTTTTTACCGAAAATAAATATCAACGTAATCGGTCGCTTCGTCGCACGGATTGTCCATTTCCTGAAGTCGCCAGTATTTTCGTTTCCCGGTGATGCGAAAAGTCATTTCGCCGGTTCGCTTGCACGGTTTGCCGTCGGCGATGTGGCTGATTTGCATTGTGATTGTTCCGTTGAATTTAAATTCTTTTTGGTCAATCGAAGTGATTACGCCGTCAATTTTCACGTAATCGCTTCCGCGCCGCTGTTTTTGTTCGCCTTTCAAATATAAAACGCCGCGTTTGTTTGTGATACTGACTTGTCCGAAGTAATCCCAGCTAATCCATTGCAGCGAAAGTTTATGTTTGCCGAGCAGCATCGCTTTCGCTTTCGCGTCCGAAACAACAGTTTTATCCTGCCCGAAAACAGAAAGCCCGAACGCCGTTAAAAGCAAAATCGCCGCTAAATACATCTTTTTGAGCATTTATCGAGCCTCCAGAATTTGCAGTCGTAATATCAATTAATTCGTTTTCGCCGTTTGTGCTTTTGTTTGTCGTTTAAGTTCGATTAATTCAAAAAATTCTTTAATTTGTGAGTTCCAAAAAATCCAGTCGTGTTTGCCGGGAAGCTGCCTGAATTCGTGCGGAATTTTCTTCTCCAGAAGCAGCGCGGCGTAATCGCGGTTCTGTTGAATCAAAAAATCTTCGGTTCCGCAATCGAGATAAAGAAACGGCAGTTGTTTCGCCTTTTCGGGCGAAATTTCGCGCACCATTTTGTAGATGTCGTTTTCCTGCCGCGTTTTGCTGTCCGCCGCGCCGTAAACGCTCATAATCGTTTCGGCGATAACGCCTCTGCCGCCCAAATCTTCCGCTCTCCACGAAGCCGCGCCGAGTGCGCCGCTGAACGAACCGACGAGCGAAAACATCTCCGGGTATTTCAGACCGAATTTTAGAGAGCCATAGCCGCCCATCGAAAGTCCGGCGACGACGCGGTTATTGCGGTCGGGAATCGTACGGTAATTTTTATCAATCTCCGGGATTAATTCTTTGACGATATAGCTTTCGTATTTATCGTTCGGCACGGTTGCGCT